>NZ_JASJSU010000067.1:12823-21949 GCF_030237045.1 Stenotrophomonas maltophilia group sp. Smal17 | reverse complement strand
CACGCGGCAGATGCCGGCCAGCGGCCGGCACTACCACACAGAGGTCAATCGCCGAGCAGGGCGGTGTTGCGCACGGCGCCCTTGTCGGCGCTGGTGGCGAGCAGGGCGTAGGCCTTCAACGCGCTGGTGACCTTGCGCGGGCGCGGCGCGCGTGGCTTCCAGCCACGCGCGTCGGCGTCGGTGCGGCGCTGGGCCAGGGTGGCGTCATCCAGCAGCAGATCGATGCGACGGGCCGGGATGTTGATGCGGATGCGGTCGCCGTCTTCGACCAGGCCGATGACCCCGCCGCTGGCCGCTTCCGGCGAGACGTGGCCGATCGACAGGCCCGAGGTGCCACCGGAGAAGCGCCCATCGGTCAGCAGTGCGCACTGCTTGCCCAGCCCCTTCGACTTCAGGTAACTGGTCGGATACAGCATCTCCTGCATGCCCGGGCCACCCTTCGGGCCTTCGTAGCGGATCACCACCACCTCGCCCGGCTGCACTTCGTCGGCGAGGATGCCGGCGACGGCAGCGTCCTGGCTTTCGTAGACGCGTGCCGGGCCCTCGAACACGTGGATCGACTCATCCACGCCGGCGGTCTTCACCACGCAGCCATCCACGGCCAGGTTGCCGCGCAGCACGGCCAGCCCGCCTTCCAGCGAATAGGCGTGCTGCAGCGAGCGGATGCAGCCCTCGGCGCGGTCCACGTCCAGCGTCGGCCAGCGCGTGGCCTGGCTGAAGGCCTCCTGGGTAGGAATGCCGGCCGGGCCGGCCTTGAAGAAGGTATGCAGGGTGTCGTTGTCGCTGCGCACCACGTCCCAGCGCTCCAGCGCGTCGGCGAGGCTGGCGCTGTGCACGGTCGGCACGCCGGTATCGAGCAGGCCCGCGCGGTCCAGTTCACCGAGGATGCCGAACACGCCGCCGGCGCGGTGCACGTCCTCGATGTGGTACTTCGGCGTGTTGGGTGCCACCTTGCACAGCTGCGGTACGCGCCGCGACAAGGCATCGATATGGGTCAGGTCGAAGTCGACCTCCGCTTCCTGCGCAGCGGCCAGCAGGTGCAGGATGGTGTTGGTCGATCCGCCCATGGCGATGTCCAGGGTCATCGCATTGGCGAACGCGGCCTGGGTGGCGATGCCGCGCGGCAGCGCGCTCGGGTCTTCGCCGCCATACCAGCGGTGGCAGAGTTCGACGATCAGGCGGCCGGCGCGGCGGAACAGCGCCTCGCGGTCGGCGTGGGTGGCCAGGGTGGTGCCGTTGCCGGGCAGCGACAGGCCCAACGCTTCGGTCAGGCAGTTCATCGAGTTGGCGGTGAACATGCCCGAGCACGAACCACAGGTGGGGCAGGCACTGCGCTCGAAGGCCGCCACCTTCTCGTCGGAGGCGCTGTCATCGGCGGCCACCACCATCGCGTCGACCAGGTCCAGCTTGTGCTCGGACAGCTTGGTCTTGCCCGCTTCCATCGGCCCACCGGAGACGAACACCACCGGGATGTTCAGGCGCAGTGCGGCCATCAGCATGCCGGGAGTGATCTTGTCGCAGTTGCTGATGCACACCAGCGCGTCGGCGCAGTGCGCGTTGACCATGTACTCCACGGCGTCGGCGATGATCTCGCGGCTGGGCAGCGAGTACAGCATGCCGTCGTGGCCCATCGCGATGCCGTCGTCCACGGCGATGGTGTTGAATTCCTTGGCGACACCGCCAACCTGCTCGATCTCGCGCGCGACCAGCTGGCCGAGGTCCTTCAGGTGCACGTGGCCGGGCACGAACTGGGTGAAGGAGTTGGCGATGGCGATGATCGGCTTGTGGAAGTCGCCGTCCTTCATGCCGGTGGCACGCCACAGGGCGCGGGCGCCGGCCATGTTGCGGCCGGCGGTGGAGGTGCGGGAGCGGTATTCAGGCATGGCTGGCGGAACGGGCGGGCCGTACAACGTGGGGGTCGCCCGATCATGGACAATTTTTTCGGTTGCTGCTGCAACCACCGGGGAGGGAGAGTGGCAGGGCTGCGCCCTGCACCCGCCGAAGCGGTAGTGCCGGCCGCTGGCCGGCAACCTCAACCTCAACGTCAAAAGCTGGCTTCGTGTGGGATGGCGGGGTGGGTCCGGTGGCAGGGGACGCCGTGAACCCGTCCATGGGGGCTTGGTCGCCGCATCCATGCGGCTCACACCCCTGCCACCGGACCCACCCCGCCTTCGACGGTTTCCTGCGGCTGTTGGTAGGTGTCGACCTTGGTCGACACGGTAGATCCACGCCATGCGTGGATGATGGGGAACGACGAAAATGAAAGTCCGTTCATCTTTCGGACTTTGCCGATTCCGGTTGTTGGCCAGGATTTGGCATCATTGGGGCATTGATCCGTCGACAGGGCATGAGGCCATGAAACGTTCCCGCACCACCGCGCTGCTGCTGATGAGCGCCGCGCCGCTGCTGTTCACCGCCTGCCAGAAGGAGCCGGAGGTGAAGGTGCAGGAAGGCCTGTATACCTCGGTGGAGGCCTGCACCGAGGCCACCGGCGATCCATCCTCGTGCCGCAACGCCTTCGCCGAAGCGCAGAAGCAGGCCGCCGATGCGGCGCCGAAGTACGCCAGCAAGGAAGCCTGCGAGAAGGACTACAAGCCGGAACAGTGCGTGCAGCAGCACACTTCGGCGGGTACCTCGTTCATCGGCCCGATGATGATGGGCTTCTTCATGTCGCAGATGCTGAGCAACCGCGGCGGCCTGCCCCCGCAGGCGCCGGCGGCGTCGCCGGCCTACCAGGACAAGAGCGCTGGTTGGGCGCGCCCGGCCCCGGGCGGTAGCGGTGGCCTGAACACCGCCAGTGGCATCGGCGCGGGCAAGGCCGGCCTGGCCCCGGTCACCAGCGAACCGAACCGTGCGGTCACTGCCAGCCGTGGTGGCTTCGGCAACACCAGCGCGCGCCGCAGCACCAGCGGCAGCTACGGCGGCTGATCGACCCATGCAGCGCATCCGGATTGCCGAGCGTGCCCAGTGGCGGGCACGCGCGGAAGAGGCGGGTTTCCGCTTCCACACCATCGATGGCCAGCCGTACTGGGATGAAAGCGCGTACTACGCCTTCACCCTGCGCCAGATCGAACAGGACATCGAAGACCCCAGCGCCGAGCTGCACCAGATGGCGCTGGACCTGGTCGGCGATGTCATCGCCAGCGAGCGATTGATGGACCAGCTGGCGATTCCGTCGCACTACCGCGACTGGATCGCCGACAGCTGGCGCCAGCGCCAGCCGCATCTGTACGGGCGCCTGGACCTGGCCTACGACGGCACCGGTCCGGCCAAGCTGTACGAACTGAACTACGACACGCCGACCTCGCTGTTCGAGGCCAGCTTCTTCCAGTGGCAGTGGCTGGAAGACCAGCGCAACGCCGGTCGCCTGCCGCAGCACGCCGACCAGTTCAACGCCATCCACGAGGCGCTGGTCGAGCGCTTCGGCGAACTGGCCGCGCAGCTGCCACCGCCGTTGTACTTCAGCGCCGTGGGCAGCTCGGATGAAGACCGCGGCACTGTCGACTATCTGCGTGATTGCGCCTCGCAGGCCGGCCTGCATGGCCAGGCCATCGCCATCGAGGATATTGGCCTGTCCGAAGATGGCCGCTTCACCGCGCTGGACGATTCAGTGATCGGCACGCTGTTCAAGCTGTACCCGCTGGAGGACCTGATGGCCGAGGAATTCGGCCGCGCGTTGCCCGGCTCGGGCGTGCAGCTGCTGGAACCGGCGTGGAAGGCGGTGCTGAGCAACAAGGGCATCCTGCCGTTGCTGTGGCAGCGCAATGTCGGTCATCCGAACCTGCTGGAAGCACACTTCGATGACGGCAGCACGCTGGCCTCGGGCTGGGTGCGCAAGCCACTGTTCTCGCGCGAAGGCGCCAACATCGAGATGCACCTGGCCGACGGCAGCACGCAGCGCAGTGACGGTCCCTACGACGGCCCGGCGATCATCCAGCGCGCGCATCCGCTCACCCGTTTCGAAGGCGGTTACCCGCTGATCGGCAGTTGGGTGGTCGGCGATCACGCCTGCGGCATCGGCATCCGCGAGGACGACAGCGCGATCACCCGCGACAGTGCGCGCTTCGTGCCGCACGCGATCGTGGACGAGGCGCCGACGCGGATCTACGTCTGATGGGGGTGCGGCCCACAGGGCCGTCGTGCCAACCAAGGTTGGCACCCACCGGGGCGATGTGCCGGTAGTGCCGGCCGCGGGCCGGCAACCGCTGTGGGTAGAGGCCGACCTTGGTCGGCGCTGTGGCATTGGTGCCAACCAAGGTTGGCACCCACCAAAGCGATGTGCCGGTAGTGCCGGCCGCTGGCCGGCAGCCGCTGTGGGTATCAGAGCAACCCTTCGCGCTTCACCGCCAGGTAGCGCTCCACCAGCGCAGCGGGCAGCGCGTCGGCGGTCACGTCCAGCACCATCACCTTCTCGCTGCGCAGCGCTTCGTGTGCCTTCGCGCGCTGCTGCAGGTACAACGCAGCGGCGCCAGCCTGGGCGGCGTCCTCCAGCGTCTGCACCTCGTCCTCCAGCGCAGCGTCCAGCTCGCGCTCGCGCAGGCTGGCCACGCACACCAGGTGGCGTTGCTGCAGCAGGCGAACGGCTGCCAGCAGGTCCTCGATGTCCTCGTCGCGCACGTTGCTGACCAGCATCACCAGGGCGCGCCGACGCTGGCGCAGTGATACCTCGGTGGCGGCAGCCAGGTAGTCGGTGGCCACCGCGCGCGGCTGCAGGTCGTAGCTGGCGCGCAGCAGGTGCTCGACCGTGCCCATCCCGCGCTGCGGCGCCACCCAGCGGCGCTCGCCACCAGCGGCGAATAGGCCGGCGGCGTCGCCCTGGCGCAGGGCCAGGTAGGCCACCACCAGCGAGGCGTTCAATGCATGGTCGAAGTGCGAGAGCCCGCCTTCGCTGGCCAGCATGCGCCGGCCACTGTCGAGCATCAGCAGCAGCTGCTGGTTCTTTTCGTCCTGGTATTCGCGCGAGATCAACTTGCGCGCACGCGCCGTGGCCTTCCAGTCGAGCTGGCGCAGGCTGTCACCGACGCGGTACTCGCGCATCTGGTGGAAGTCGGTGCCTTCACCGCGGCGGCGTTTGACGTGCGCGCCGACCAGCCGCGAGGCCTGGTCGGCACTGAACAGGGCGAAGCGGGTGAGCGGCACGAAGTTCGGATAGACGCGCACGTCCAGCGCGGGCGGCAGCGTGCGCTGCTGCCACCACAGCCGCCAGGGCGAACGCATGCGCAGGTGCACGCCTTCGAAGCGGAAGAGCCCGCGCTGCAGCGGTTGCAGGTGGTAGTGCAGGGTGGAGGCGCTGCCGGCCCGCAGCTGCACACGTTGTGGCAGCGATTCCAGCGGCCAGCCACCGGGCACCAGGTCGAACACCTGCACCGTCATCGATGCGTCCGCATGCAACCGCAGTGCGGCGCCGCGACGTACGCCCAGCGCCAGCGCCTCGGGCAGCTCGCGCTGCACCTGCGGCGAAGGTCGTCGCGCCTGCCGCCACAGGTCCCACAGCGCCGGCAGGGCGATGGCCAGTGCGGCCAGCGCCCAGCCCCCGCGCGGCAGCAGGCCGACCAGCACCAGGCCGCCCAGCACGGCCCAGGCCAGCAGCAGCACCAGCAGCAGCGGGGACGGCCTCATCGGCGCGGTGCTTCCACCTTGGCCAGCAGTGCACCCAGCACATCGTCGGCGTCCTGGCCTTCGATCTGCAGTTCCGGGGCCAGCGCGATGCGGTGTCGCAGCGCCGGGCGAGCAATGTCGCGCACATCATCCGGAGTGACGAAATCACGACCGGCCAGCACCGCCTGCGCGCGAGACGCACGTACCAGTGCGATGCTGCCGCGCGGCCCGGCACCGACGGCGATCCCCGGCCACTGCCGGGTGGCCGCCACGATCCGCACCGCATAATCGATCACTTCATCATCGACGGTGATCGCGGCAGTGGCGCGCTGCAGTTCCAGCAACTCGCCGGCACCAAGTACGCGCGGCACCTGGCTCAGGTCGAAATCGCTGGCGGCGCGGCCGCTGGTGATCGCAGTCACCATGCGCTTCTCGTCTTCCAGCTGCGGGTAGTCGATCAGCACCTTCAACAGGAAGCGGTCCAGCTGTGCTTCCGGCAGCGGATAGGTCCCTTCCTGCTCCAGCGGGTTCTGCGTGGCCAACGCCATGAACGGCGGCGCCAGGGTGAACGCCTTGCCTTCGATGGTCACCTGGCCTTCCTGCATCACTTCCAGCAGCGCCGACTGGGTCTTGGCCGGTGCGCGGTTGATCTCATCGGCCAGCAGCAGGTTGGTGAACACCGGGCCGCGGCGGATCTTGAAGCTCTCGCTCTTCGGGTCGTACACCGCGTGGCCGCTGACGTCGCTGGGCATCAGGTCGGGGGTGAACTGCACGCGGCCGTAATCCAGTTCCAGGGCCTGTGCCAGCGCACGCACCAGCAGGGTCTTGCCCAGCCCGGGGACGCCCTCGATCAGTACATGGCCACCGGCAAGCAGCGCCACCAGGATCTGGTCCAGCACATCGGCCTGGCCGATGAAGGCATGGCCAACGGCATCGCGGATGGCATCGACGCGTTCGATCAGGCGGGCGTTGGCGGCCGCCGGCAGCTCGGGCACTTCGGTCATAGCAGGGATCTCATCTGGAGCAGCAAGCGGATGCGCTCGCGCAGGGCGGAGGAATCGTGCGGCGGTGGGGGTGTGAGCGCGCTGGCGACGTGGCCCTGCGGCCACTTCAGCAGCTCGGCGATGGCCTGCTCGCGCGGTGCGCCATCGAGTGCGGCGGCGACCGGCGCGCGCAGGCGCAGGCGGTGCAGGAACAGGGCGAGCACGGCGTCGTACAGGCGCGCGCCGTGGCCGAAGCGCAGCAGCAGTTCGCCGCTGGCACGCACATGCTCCAGCAGCGAGCGGCGTTCCAGCAGCGGAGACGGCTGCAGGCTGCCGAAGCGCTGCGAGCGGCCCCACAGCCAACCCAGCAGGGCCAGCAGCAGCGGCACCCACAGCGGCCAGCCATGGTAGAACAGGCGTGCCCACAGCGACGGCGGGCGTCCGGCGTAGACCAGCCAGACCGCACCCCTGCCGTAGTTCGGATCGAGCAGATAGCGGGTCAGGTCGCGGTGGGCCGGATCGTGCAGGCCATCGCTGGGCCTGCCCGCAGCGGCGCCCAGCCGTGCGGCGGGTGTGTCGACCTCGCCACGCATGAACTCCATGTCGGCCAGTACGCTCACCTTGCCCTGGCCATGGCGCAGGCGCGCGAACACCAGGTCGCGGTCACCGCCCCAGCGGCGTTCGGCCTGTGTGCGCGCGGCAAACCCGAGCGTGAAGCGGCGGCCTCCACAGAACTCGCTGTGACCGCTGTCGTCGTCGATATGGAACGGCTGGCAGTCGCTGCGCTGGAACAGGCTGTCCACCCCCAACTGGTCCAGCAAGGGTCCCTGCGTGCTGCCGGTATCGTCCTCCGCCGGGGGCGGTGTGCGCACCAGCAGGTGCCCGCCGCGGTCGACCCAGTCCAGCAGCGGTTTCACGCTCGGTGCCGGCAGTTCGCTGCTGTCCTGCAGCAGCACCACCGTGTCGTGCGGCCCCAGCGTCATCTGCTGCAGGTCCAGCCGTGGTCGTGAATGCACCTCGATGCCGTCGGCGCGCAGGGCCTGGCCGAGCACGTACAGCGGGTTGTAACTGGCCTCGCCCTGCGGCGGCAGGGTGAGCGTCTCGGTCACCCGTTCGTGCGTGCGCAGGTAGAGGATTGTCAGTGGCACGCCGATCAGCACCAGCAGGCCCAGCAGCAACGACCAGAACAGGCGCGGGCTCATGCCTGCCATCCGTACTGCTGGCGCAGCGTGTCGGCCAGCGCGTCGAAGTCGCTGCGGCTGGGCAGGCGGCCACCATAGGCGGCGTACTGCCACATGCGCACGATGCGCGCGAACAGGTCACGGTCGGCGGCCTCCGGCATGCGCCGTGAGGCACGCAGGCACTGCGCCTCGGTGGCGCCGGGGGGCAGCGCGATGCCGCTGCGCTCGCCAACGGTGCGTACGCTGGCGCGGTAGAGCAGGGCCAGCGCCTGCCGTGGCCGGCCCTGGTCCCATAGCAGGCCGGCCTGGGTGGCCACGTCCGGCGGCAGCACCGCGGGCAGTTCCACCGCCTCTTCAACCACCGGCGGCGCGGTACCGGCCTTGCGCCGGCCACTGCCACGCAGCCAGGGCAGCCACATCCGCGCGGTCAGCAGCAGCACCAGCAACAGGATGCCCAGCAGGCCCCACAGGCCCCACTCGGCCAGTCGCGCCAGCCAGGCGATGCCGTCCTTGCGTGCCTTGCGCTCGGCCTTGTTGCCGCTGTCGCCTTGCAGCTGCTTGTCTTCCTTCTTCTTTTCCTCGGCCTGCTCGATCGGCTTCCAGTGCGTGACCTGTCGGGTCGGGTGCTGCAGCGGGTCTTCGTAGGCACGGTTCACCGCCTGGCGGAAACCGGCGGTATCCACCGGTGTGTCGCCGAAGATCATTGCCGGCGTGTTGGCGGGGTCGTTTGCGGCGGTGGCCGGTTCCTCCGCGCTGTCTTCGTCCTCGCCGGCATTGTCGGCGTCGTCGGTGATCGACGGCGCGTCCTGCGCGTCCTGCGCGTGCACCGGTGCGCAGGCCAGTGGCAGCGCCAGGCACAGCAGCAGGGCCAGTGTCGACGCCGCCGGCAGCAGGCGATCGCGCAGGCGGCGCAGGGCGATTTCCACATCCCAGGCTTCCATCTGCGTACGCCGGTTCAAGTACAGGCCGAAGCCGGCACCGACGAAGAACGGACCGATCACTACAGAGGCCAGCCAGCACGCCAGGTTGAAGCCGAAGCGTGCCCACGCCGGCGTGTCCCGGCCGATCATGTCCCAGGCCGCACGCCACGATTCGGACATCAGGTCCAGCGGCATGAACATGAACACCGCACCGATCGCACCGGACACCAGCACCGCTTCGAATGACAGGCAGGTCACCGTCAGCACCGTCGCTGCACCTGCGGCGCCGGCCGCGACCGCGCGACGGCGCGGGCCGCGCTGGTCCGGTGCGTTGCCTTCCAGCAGGTTCACCGGCAGGCACAGGCTGCGCAGCACGCTGAAGCGGCGCCAGCCCAGGTAGCCCCAGAAGCCGGTACCGCCCCAGTGGCGGGGGGGGGGGCGGGC
>NZ_JASJSU010000067.1:0-12813 GCF_030237045.1 Stenotrophomonas maltophilia group sp. Smal17 | reverse complement strand
CCCCCGCCCCCCCCCCCCCCCCCCCCGCCAGCGTGCCCACCGGTTCTCCAAAGATGCCGCGTGACAACACGTACAACGGCGCGCGTTCGAACAGCGGCTTGCACCACCACATCGCCAGCCACGCCCAGCCGAACGCATCCAGCCACCAACCCAGTGCGTTGAAGACCACGAACAGCGGCACGCTGGCCAGCAGCCAGCTGCCCCACACCGCACGCGCGTGACGGCGGGCGAGGGCGCTGCCCAGCTCCATGGCTTCCCAGCTGCTGCGTGCGCGCAGCACCACGTCCAGGTGGTCAATGCGCATCGCCGGCTCCGCGTCCGCCACGCCACAGCCACAGCAGTACGCCAGCCCACAGCACGCCGGCCACGCTGAACTTGCCCCATGCCGGCACTTCGGCGATCGATGACCAGAACGCTTCGATGAAGGCGGCGACCAGCAGCATGAAGGCTACGCCGAGGCACAGCCGTGCACCGATGCGGCCGCCGTCGACCAGCGCATCCAGCCGGCTGCGCCGGCCCGGTGCCAGCAGCTTCATGCCCAGCTGCAGTCCGGCGCCACCGGCAATAACGATGGCGGTCAGCTCGAACGCGCCATGCCCGGCCACGAAGCGCCAGAACGGGCCGCCGTAGCCGATGTGCTGCAGGTGGCCCGCCACCGCACCGATGGTGACGCCATTGAAGGACAGCACCAGCAGCGTGCCCAGCCCGGCCAGCAGGCCACTGGCGAAGGTGCGCAGGGCGATGCTGATGTTGTTCATGACGTAGTGGCCGAACATCATCCAGTCGGTACCGCTGTTGCGGCCCAGGCGCTCGGCGGCGGGGTCGTACATGCGCTCCATCGCGGCGATCTGGCGGTTGTCCATCAGCATGTGGATCAGGTCCGGATAGACCTGGGCCAGCACGAAGCAGGCCAGTGCCGGCAGCGCGAACATCGCCAGCGCCACCCACATGCTGCGCGCCTGGCTGCGGACCAGCAGCGGGAAGTCGGCCACCAGGAATTCCAGCGCGGCGCGCCAGCGCGTTGGACGCGTGCGGTACAGCACGCTGTGGCCCTGCTGCATCAGCTGCTGCAGGCGCTGCACCAGCTGTGGGCTGTAGCCGCGCTCGCGGGCCAGCGCCAGCTGCTGGCACAGGCGCCGGTAACGCTGCGGGAAGGCGGTGTCATCCAGTGCCAGGCCGCTGGCCTTGCGGCGGGCGCGGCGCGAGGCACCGGCACGCAGCAGCAGCCACTGCTCCAGGTCCTGCCATTCCTGCTGGTAGCGGGCGACGAACTGTTCCTGCTTCATCGCCGCCCCAGCAGCCAATTGGCCATGGCATACAGGCGCAGCACGCCGATCTGGCCCTGCGCGCCGGTCAGCGGCTCGGCGATTCCGGCCAGTTCCTGCTGGCGCGCCGCCGACAGCCGCGGCGCGCGTTCGGCGAAGGCCATCAACGCCGCCTGTTCATCCGGGCGCAGCGGCTGCGGCGGGGCCAGCACGCTGTCGATGGTCGGCGGCGGCGGCAGGTACAGCGCGGGCGCATGCACCACTACCGTGCCGGCGACCAGGTCGCCGAGGCGGCGGCCATGGGGGTCGAACAGGCTGCTGACCAGGCCCAGTGCATAGCCGAACGGCAGCATGTCCACGGTACGCAGCAGGTTGCGGGTGATCGATGCCATCCAGCCGACCGGCGCGCCATCGCGCGACAGCACGCGCAGCCCCAGCGCGCGCTTGCCGAGGGTGCGGCCCCACAGCGCCTCGCAGACGATCGGGTAGGCCCAGTAGACCAGGAACATCAGCACCAGGTAGAGGCCGGAACCGAACGTGTCCAGCAGCGCCAGCGGAATCGACATCAGCACCAGCACGGCGACGCGCACGCCAAGATCGACCAGCCAGGCCATCGCCCGCGGCAGCGGGCCGGCCGCCGGCAACTGCAGCAGCACGCCCTCCGGCGTCACCACCTCGCGGTAGGTGTCGAGCATCGGTGCGGCCATCAGCGCGATGGCCTTCGATGTGGGCGCCGGAGTCCTCTCCGGCAGGCAGCCACAGGCATGGGGGTCTCGACAGATCCTGGTCGGGCCCAGACTTTAGCAGAGCCGCATGGCGGCGTTGGCCGCTCAGCCCAGGTATTCGTCCTTCAGCCGCACGTAATGGTCGGCCGAGTAATGCAGCGATTCGATCTCCTTGTCGCTCAGCGTGCGCGCCGGCCGCGCCGGGTTGCCGACCCACAGTTCGCCCTCGCCGACCACCTTGCCCGGGCCGATCACGGCACCGGCACCGACGAAGCCGTGGCGCTCCACGCGGGCTCCGTCGAGGATGCAGGCGCCCATGCCGATCAGGCTGTAATCACCGATCGTGCAGGCATGGATGATGCAGCCATGGCCGACGGTGACGCCCTCGCCGATCAGCGTCGGGTAGCCGGCCTTGTTGTACGGGCTGTGGTGGCTGACGTGGATGATGGTGCCGTCCTGCACGTTGGTGCGCGCACCGATGCGCACATAGTTGACGTCGCCCCGGATGACCGTGCCCGGCCAGATCGACACGTCGTCGGCCAGTTCCACGTCACCGATGACGGTGCAGGCCGGATCGATGTACACGCGCTCGCCGAGGACGGGCATCTTGTCGCGGAAGGGGCGCAGCGGGTTCATCGGTGTCTCCGAAAATCAGGGCATTCGCGACGATGATACCTGCGTGGTCCGCACGCCGCGTGCCTGCCGCGGGGTAGTGCCGGCCGCTGGCCGGCAACCTCATGAACATGCCTGGAGTCATGCAGTTGCCGGCCAGCGGCCGGCACTACCCGTTCGCTAGGGTTCGTAGCTGTAACCCATCCCGTACACCGAACGGATTGGTTCGCCGTCCATGCCGGCGTCGGCGAGCTTGCGGCGCAGGTTGCGCACATGGCTGTCGACGGTGCGGTCGACTACCACGCGGTGGTCCAGATAGAGGCGGTCAAGCAGTTCATCGCGTGCCCAGATCCGGCCGGGCGTGGCCAGCAGGGTGCGCAGCAGGCGGTATTCCACCGGAGTCAGGTCCAGGCCCTTGCCGTTCCAGGTGGCACGCGCGGCCGGTTCGTCGATGTGCAGGCCGCTGTTGGCGCGCGCGGCCGGGTCCGGCCTGCAGCGGCGCAGCACCGCCACCACTCGCGCCACTACCTCGCGCGGACTGAACGGCTTGCAGATGTAGTCGTCGGCGCCGATCTCCAGCCCCAGCAGGCGGTCGATCTCCTCCACCCGCGCAGTGACCATGATCACCGGCACATCGCTGTTGGCGCGCAGCTCGCGGCACAGGTCCACGCCATCGCGCTGCGGCAGCATCAGGTCCAGCAGCACCAGATCGGGCTGGTAGCGCGCGAAGGTGTCGATCACCTGGCCGCCATCATCCACCCATTCGCTGACCATGCCCGCTGCGGCCAGGTAGTCGCGCAGCACGGCGGCCAGGCGCGGTTCGTCCTCGACGATGAGAATCTTCGCCGGTGCGGCGGGCGATGTGCTGGCGGGGGAGGTGCTCATGCAGGCTCCGGCAGGGTGATGACCACGCGCAGCCCACCCAGCGGCGAGGGTTCGGCGTGGATCTGGCCATGGTGGGCAAGAACGATGTTGTGGCTGATCGCCAGGCCCAGTCCGCTGCCACCGCTGGCACGATTGCGCGAGCTTTCCACCCGGTAGAAGCGCTCGAACAGCAGCGCACATTTTTCCGCCGGCACGCCCGGTGCGGTGTCTTCCACGATCAGCTGTACGCCGGCAGGCACCCGTGCGGCCTGCACGAGTACGCGGCCGCCGGCATGGGTGTAGCGCAGCGCGTTCTCCAGCAGGTTGGCCAGCACCTGCTGCAGGCGCCGCTCATCGCCGGAGACAGGCAGCGGGCCGGCCGGCAGGTCTTCTTCCAGCGCCAGGCCCGCATTGGCGAAGCGCACGCGCATGCCATTGAGTTCACTGCGCAGCAGCGCCACCAGGTCCAGCGGGGCGAAACGGTAGGCCAGGCCGCCGGACTGGGTCATCGACAGGTCGTGCAGGTCGTCGATCAGCTTGCCAAGCTGGCGGATCTCGCCCTGCAGGGCACCAAGATTGGCGCGGTCCAGCGGGCGGATGCCGTCCTCGATCGCCTCCAGCTCGGCACGCACCACCGCCAGCGGCGTACGTAGTTCGTGCGAGATGTCGGCGATGAAGGCACGGCGGTTGCGCTCGGTATCGTCCAGCGCCTGCGCCATCCGGTTGAAGTCGTTGACCAGTGCGTCCAGCTCGTCATCGCTGGTGCGCTCGATGCGGGTGGCGTAGTCGCCGGCGGCGAGCCGGTGGGTGGCCGCCGCGAGCTTGGCCAGGCGCTGGCGCAGCGCGCGTGACACCAGCCACGCCAGCAGCACCGTCACCAGCAGCAGCGAGATGCCGATCACCCACCAGGCGCGCATCTGGGTGTTGTAGAAGTTCAGGTCGTTGGTGGCGATGACGGTCTGGAACGGCACCATGCCCAGCCAGCCCACCGTGTGCCCGTCCACCTGCACCGCGTGCGGCTCGTCATCGCTGGTCGCGTCGGGATTGCCTGCCACGTAGCGGTGCCGTGCATCGAACAGGCCCAGCCGCGACGGAACGCCAGTCTGGTCGGACAGTGGTGGCACCGGCCCTTCATGCCCATGCGCCAGGTCCGGGCGCAGCATCCGCGCCCAGCGATCGCTGTCACCGCGCAGGTGGTCCCAGCCGCCGTGCTCGCGGAATTCGCGCTGCAGGTGCGGCATCAGGCGCTGCATGCGCAGGTCGCCCTGATCGTTGAGGTAGTCCAGGAAGCCGGTCTGGAATGCCACGCGGCTGGCAATGCCGTTCACCGCCAGCACCAGCAGGCAGGCAGTGAAGATCGCGAGGAAGGTCTTCGCGGTCAGGCCGAATTTGAGTCGAATCTTCGCCATCGCGGGGGCCATTAGCGGCGCATGCGGCGCCGAAAGCAAGCGCCAGCTGAGCCGGTCGCACAATCTCCATATTCTCTGCACAGTTCCACGGCAGCGTGCCCGGGTCAACGCAAGGCCCCCACGCCCCCATGTCACTCCCGCGCCCGCTGTCCCGTTCTTCCCATCCCCTGCTGCTGCCGCTGCTGCTGGCCCTGGCAGCCTGTTCCGCCGGCAGGACCGAAGCGCCGGCCGCGCCTGAAGTGGGCATCATCACCGCCAGCGCGCAGCCGCTGGCGCTGCAGCAGACCCTGCCCGGCCGCGCAGTGCCGTTCGAAGTGTCCGAGGTGCGGCCGCAGATCGGTGGACTGATCCGCCAGCGGCTGTTCACCGAAGGCCAGCAGGTCAAGGCCGGCCAGCTGCTGTACCAGGTCGACCCGGCGCCGTACCAGGCGGCCTTCGACACCGCGCGGGGCCAGCTGGCCCAGGCCGAGGCCAGCGTGCTGTCGGCGCAACCGAAGGCCGAGCGCACCCGCGCGCTGGTGAGCATGGACGCGGCCAGCAAGCAGGACGCCGACGATGCCACCTCTGCGCTGAAGCAGGCGCAGGCCAACGTGATCGCTGCGCGCGCTGCGCTGCAGGCGGCCCGCATCAACCTTGACTACACGCGGGTGACCGCACCGATCGACGGCCGTATCGGCACCTCCAGCGTCACTGCCGGCGCGTTGGTCGCCGCGGGCCAGGACGCCGCGCTGACCACCATCCAGCGGCTGGACCCGGTGTACCTGGATGTCACCCAGTCCAGCACGCAGATGCTGGCGCTGCGCAAGCAGCTCGACGCCGGCCTGGTGAAGGCCATTGATGGCAAGGCACAGGTGAAGGTCGTGCTGGAGGATGGCAGCACCTATGCCCATGAAGGCACGCTGGAATTCGTCGGCAGCGCGGTCGATCCGGGTACCGGCAACGTAGTGCTGCGCGCGGTCATTCCGAACCCGGACGGACTGCTGCTGCCGGGCATGTACCTGAAGGCGGTGCTGCCGATGGCCACCGATGCGCGCGCGCTGCTGGTGCCGCAGAAGGCGGTGGTGCGCAATGAGCGCGGTGAGCCGCTGCTGCGCCTGCTCGACGCCAAGGACCACGTCATCGAGCGCCGGGTCAGCACCGGCCAGGTGGTGGGCAACCAGTGGCAGATCACGCAGGGCCTGAAGGCCGGCGAGCGGGTGATCGTCAGCAACGGCAGTGCGGTAGCGCTGGGCCAGCAGGTGAAGGCGGTGGCGGCCACCACCGCGCAGCTGGCAGCAATGCCGGCGATCGACCCGAACGGCAACACCGACGAAAAGTCGCACTGAGGTTGCCGCGCATGGTTCGTTTCTTCATCGACCGGCCGATCTTCGCCTGGGTGATCGCCATCGCGGTCAGCCTGCTCGGCCTGCTTGCGATCCTGATCCTGCCGGTGGACCGCTACCCGCAGATCGCCCCGCCCACCATCACCATCCGCGCCACCTACACCGGCGCTTCGTCGCAGACCGTGGAAAACGCGGTCACCCAGGTCATCGAGCAGTCCCAGCAGAGCCTGGACCACCTGATGTACATGACCTCCACCAGTGCTTCCGATGGCTCGGCGCAGGTCAACCTGGTGTTCGCCACTGGCACCAATCCGGATACGGCGCAGGTGCAGGTGCAGAACCAGCTGCAGGCCGCGATGGCCACGCTGCCGCAAGCGGTGCAGCAGAACGGCCTGACCATCACCAAGTCCAGTGGTTCGATCTTCGAGGTGCTGTCGTTCACCAGCGAAGACGGCAGCATGGACAACTTCGATGTCGCCAACTTCATGGAAGCGCGCATCGATGACCAGATCAGCCGCGTCAGTGGTGTTGGCAACATCCAGCCGATCGGCCAGGAATACGCCATGCGTATCTGGCTGGACCCGGAAAAGATGCGCCAGTACGCACTGATGCCGTCGGATGTCGAGACCGCACTGCAGGCGCAGAACACCGACGTGTCGGCCGGTGAGCTGGGGGGCCAGCCGGCACTGAAGGGCCAGCAGCTGGACGCGACCGTGACCGCGCGCAGCCGCCTGCACACCCCCGAGCAGTTCGCGCAGGTGGTGCTCAAGGCCGATGCCAACGGCAGCGTCGTGCACCTGGGCGACGTGGCAACGATCGGCCTGGGGCCGGAGAGCTACGACAGCATCAGTACCTTCAACGGCAAGCCGTCAGCCTCGCTGGGCATCGAGCTCAATGCCGGTGCCAATGCCATCGCCGTCTCCAAGGCCATCGATGCACGGCTTCAGCAGCTGCAGAAGTACTGGCCGCATGGCTACACCGCCCACGTGGCCTTCACCACCACCCCGTTCGTGACCATCTCGCTGAAGGAAGTGGTGATCACCCTGATCGAGGCGATCATCCTGGTGGTGCTGGTGATGTACCTGTTCCTGCAGAACTGGCGGGCCACGCTGATCCCGACCATCGCGGTGCCGGTGGTGCTGCTGGGTACGTTCGGCGTGCTGGCCGCGTTCGGCTATTCCATCAACACCCTGACCATGTTCGCGCTGGTGCTGGCCATCGGCCTGCTGGTGGACGATGCCATCGTGGTGGTGGAGAACGTGGAGCGGGTGATGACCTTCGAAGGGCTGGCCCCGAAGCCGGCCACGCTGAAGGCCATGGGCCAGATTACCGGCGCGCTGGTCGGCATCGTGCTGGTGTTGACTGCAGTGTTCCTGCCGATGGCATTCTTCAGCGGTGTCACCGGGGTGATCTATCGCCAGTTCTCGGTCACGATTGCTGCGGCGATGATCCTGTCGGTGCTGGTGGCGATGACCATTACGCCGGCCCTGTGCGGCAGCATCCTGCACCAGATTCCCAAGGGCGGGCATCCGCACGGCGACCACGGCGGCGAACCGAGCCTGCTGGGCAAGTTCTTCATCTGGTTCAATCATCGCTTCGAGCGCACGTCGAATGGGCTGCGTCGCCGTGTGGATGGTTTTCTTGGCCGGCGCATGCTGGGCGTGCTGTTCTACCTGGTGCTGAGCGTGGTCACCGGCCTGCTGCTGTGGCACCTGCCGGGTGCGTTCCTGCCCGATGAGGACCAGGGCATGCTCAACGCGCTGGTGAAGCTGCCGGCCGGGTCCACGCTGGAGCAGACCCGTGCAGTGATGGATCGCCTCAGTGCCGCCGCAGTGAAGGACGACAGCGTGCTCTCGATCCAGGCCACCGCTGGTTTCAGTGTCACCGGCAGCGGCCAGAACGTCGGCCAGGCCTTCATCCGCCTGAAGGACTGGGACGACCGCAAGGACGATGCCGATACCATCGCCGCGCGCTTGACCGCGGCCATGGCCAGCGTGCCGGATGCACAGGTGTTCATCACCTCGCCGCCGGCCATCCTCGGCCTCGGCGATGCCGGCGGTTTCACCCTGGAACTGCAGGACGAGGGCGGTGCCGGCCATGCCGCCGCCGTGGCCGCACGCAACACGCTGCTGAAGGAGGCTGCCAGGGATCCGAAGCTGGTCAACGTGCGCTACGCCAGCCTGGAGGACGCGCCGGTGTACGCGGTGAAGGTGGACGATGCCAAGGCACAGGCCATGGGCGTGAATCCGCAGGACGTCAATGACACCTTGAATGCCGCGCTGGGCGGCGATTTCGTCAACAACTTCATCTACAAGGGTCGCATCAAGAAGGTGTTCATCCAGGGCACGGCGGAAGCACGCATGCAGCCGCAGGACATCGAGCGCTGGAGCGTGCGCAACCAGGCCGGGCAGATGGTGCCGCTGTCGTCGCTGATCAGCACGCATTGGACCAGCGCACCGGCTGCACTGCAGCGCTACAACGGTGTGTCGGCGATGGAAATCACCGGCCAGCCAGCGCCGGGTGTCAGCTCCGGCGAGGCGATGGCCGAGATCGCGCGCCTGGCCGACACCTTGCCGGAAGGCTTCAGCCACGCGTGGTCGGACATGGCCTACCAGGAACAGCTGTCGGGCAACCAGGCGCCGATGCTGTACGCCATCTCGCTGCTGTTCGTGTTCCTGTGCCTGGCCGCGCTGTATGAAAGCTGGGCGGTACCGTTCGCGGTGATGCTGGCGGTACCGGTGGGCGTGTTCGGTGCGGTACTGATGATGAACCTGCGCGGCCTCAACAACGACGTGTACTTCCAGGTCGGCCTGCTGACCACGATTGGGTTGGCGGCCAAGAACGGCATCCTGATCGTCGAGTTCGCGCGCATCCTCGAGCAGCAGGGCAAGACCACCCGCGAGGCGATCCTGCAGGCAGTCTACCTGCGGCTGCGGCCGATCGTGATGACCTCGCTGGCGTTCCTGATGGGCGTGCTGCCGCTGGTGTTCGCCACCGGTGCCGGCTCGGCCGCGCGCCGTTCGCTGGGTACCGGCGTGGCCGGCGGTACGGTCGCCTCGATGGTGCTGGGCATGTTCTTCGTGCCGTTGTTCTACCTGCTGGTGCGCCGCCTGTTCCCGGGCCGCGCGCCGGCCGAAGCCACTGCCCCGGAGGCAAGCCCATGAAGCCGATGCTGCTGCGCGCCCTGGCGGCCGCCACCATGACCACCGTGCTGGGAGGCTGCGTGAGCATGGCGCCGCGCTACCAGCGCCCCGAGGCGCCGGTGCCGGCGCAGTTCGGCAATGCTGCAACAGGCGAGGCCGATTCGGGGTTGGCGATGCCGGCCTGGCGCGAGGTGTTCGTGGAGCCGCGCCTGCAGCAGGTGATCGCGCTGGCGCTGCAGAACAACCGCGACCTGCGCGTGGCGGTGCTGCAGGTCGAAAAAGAGCGGGCGCAGTACCGTATCCAGCGTGCGGCATGGCTGCCGTCGGTGGACGCCAGTGGCAGCGTCACCCGCTCGCGCGTGAGCGATGCCAACAGTGAGACCGGGGCCACCCAGATAACCGAAGCCGATGCCGTGCAGGTCGGCATCAGCAGCTGGGAGCTGGACCTGTTCGGGCGCATCCGCAGCTTGAACAACGAAGCGCTGCAGAACTGGCTGGCCAGCGCCGAGAACCAGCGTGCAGCGCGTACCAGCCTGGTGGCCGAAGTGGCGACGGCCTGGCTGGCATTGGCCGCCGATGAGCAGTCGCTGGCATTCACGCAACAGACCCTGGACAGCCAGCAGCAGACCCTGCAGCGCACCGAGGCCCGTCATGCACAGGGGCTGGCCTCGGGCCTGGACCTGTCGCAGGTGCAGACCAGCGTGGAGGCCGCGCGCGGTGCGCTGGCCAGGCTGCAGACCCAGCAGGCGCAGGATCGTGATGCGCTGCAGTTGCTGGTGGGGGCACCGCTGGATGCCGCGCTGCTGCCCAGCGCGCACGTACTGGATGGCAGCGTGGCACTGGCACCGTTGCCGGCCAACCTGCCGTCGGGCGTGCTGCTGCAGCGCCCGGACGTGCTCTCAGCCGAGCACGCGCTGCAGGCGGCCAATGCCGATATCGGTGCCGCGCGCGCGGCGTTCTTCCCGACGCTGACCCTCACCGCCAACTACGGCCACAGCTCCACCGCGTTGTCGACGCTGTTCTCGGCCGGCACCCGTGGCTGGTCGTTTGCACCCAGCATCACCGCACCGATCTTCCACGCGGGCGCATTGAAGGCTTCGCTGGATGCCTCGAAGATCGGCAAGGACATCGGCATCGCGCAGTACGAGAAGGCGATCCAGCAGGCCTTCAGTGAAGTGGCCGATGCGCTGGCCGTGCGCGATCACCTGGCCACGCAGATGGACGCGCAGCGGGCGCTGGTGGCCGCCAGCCAGCGCAGCTACACGCTGGCCGATGCGCGCTACCGCACCGGGTTGGACGGCTACCTGCAGGCGCTGGATGCGCAGCGCAGCCTGTATGCCGCGCAGCAGGACCTGATCGCCCTGCAGCAGCAGGAGGCAGGCAACCGGGTGACGTTGTTCAAGGTGCTGGGCGGGGGCGCCGACGCGCGATAACGCGCTAGCGCGGGTGCGTGCGTCTTCCGCTCCGGTGGGTGCCGACCTTGGTCGGCACAAAGGCATGCAGCATCGCGATCAGATGATTCGTGCCGAGCAAGGTCGGCACCCACCAGAAGCGGAGGGTGCTGCCTACGCCACTCGGCCGCGGCGGGCGCGTTCCAGGTGCACCAGCAGCAGCGAGATCGCCGCTGGGGTCATGCCCGGGATGCGCTGCGCCTGGCCGATGGTCTGCGGGCGCACACGCTCCAGCTTCTGCAGCGCTTCGGCCGACAGCCCACGCACCGTGGCGTAATCGAAGGCTTCGGCAATCGGCGTGGCTTCATGCCGCTGCTGGCGCTCGATCTCCTCGCGCTGGCGGTCCAGGTAGCCGGCGTACTTCACGCCGATCTCCACCTGCTCGGCCACCTTGCCGTCGGCCACGGCCGGGCCCAGCGACGGCACCTGCATCAGCTGCGCGTAGTCCAGCTCCGGGCGCTTGATCAGGTCCAGCACGTTGGTTTCGCGGCTGACCGCCACGCCAAGCGTGTCCTGCACTTCGCGGCCCAGCGCATTGGCCGGGGTCGCCCACAGTGCGCCCAGGCGTGCGCGCTCGGCGGCAACCGCGGCCTGCTTGGTCGCGAACGCGTTCCAGCGGCGGTCGTCGACCAGCCCCATCTCGCGGCCGGCCGGCGTCAGGCGCTGGTCGGCGTTGTCCTCGCGCAGCTGCAGGCGGTACTCGGCGCGGCTGGTGAACATGCGGTACGGCTCGTTGGTGCCGTGGGTGATCAGGTCATCCACCAGCACGCCCAGGTAGGCCTCGTCGCGGCGCGGGCACCAGCCGTCCAGCCCGCGCACCTGGCGTGCGGCGTTGAGGCCGGCCAGCAGTCCCTGTGCAGCGGCTTCTTCATAGCCGGTGGTGCCGTTGATCTGGCCGGCGAAGAACAGGCCGTTGACCAGCTTGGTTTCCAGCGAGGCCTTCAGCCCGCGCGGATCGAAGAAGTCGTACTCGATCGCGTAGCCGGGGCGGGTGATGTGCGCGTTGCTGAAGCCGCGGATGCTGCGCACCATCTCCAGCTGCACGTCGAACGGCAGCGAGGTGGAGATACCGTTGGGGTAGATCTCGACGATGCCCAGGCCCTCGGGTTCGACGAAGATCTGGTGGCTGGCCTTTTCGGCAAAGCGCACCACCTTGTCCTCGATGGAGGGGCAGTAGCGCGGGCCGATGCCCTCGATCTGGCCGCTGTATAGCGGCGAGCGGTGCAGCGCGTCGCGGATGATCTGGTGGGTCTGTTCGGTGGTATGGGTGATCCAGCAGCTGACCTGCTGCGGATGCTCGTCCACCGAGCCGAGGAAGGACATCACCGGGCGCGGCGTGTCGCCGGGCTGCTCGTCCATCAGGCTGTAGTCCAGCGAGCGGCCGTCGATGCGCGGCGGCGTGCCGGTCTTCAGGCGGTCCACCTGGAACGGGCGCTCGCGCAGGCGCGCCGCCAGCGTGGTGGCCGGCGGGTCGCCCATGCGGCCGGCAGCGTACTGGGTCGGGCCGACATGGATCTTGCCGGCCAGGAAGGTGCCGGCGGTCAGCACCACGGCCTCGGCGTCGAAGCGCAGCCCGGTCTGGGTGATGACCCCGCGCACGGCGTCGCCTTCGATGACCAGGTCATCGACGGCGGCCTGGAACACGGTCAGGTTGGCCTGGCCTTCGACGATGGCGCGGATCGCCATGCGGTACAGGTTGCGGTCGGCCTGGCAGCGGGTGGCGCGCACGGCCGGGCCCTTGGAGGCGTTGAGCGTGCGCCACTGGATGCCGGCGCGGTCGGCGGCATGCGCCATCGCGCCGCCGAGGGCGTCGATCTCCTTGACCAGGTGGCCCTTGCCGATGCCGCCGATGGCCGGGTTGCAGCTCATCGCCCCCACCGTTTCGATGTTGTGGGTCAGCAGCAGGGTGCGCACGCCGGTACGGGCCGCAGCCAGCGCGGCTTCGGTGCCGGCGTGGCCACCGCCGATGACGATGACGTCGTAACGATGGAAGGACGGGTTCATGGGGGGGGGCTGTTCAGC
>NZ_JASJSU010000066.1:0-22000 GCF_030237045.1 Stenotrophomonas maltophilia group sp. Smal17 | reverse complement strand
CCCCCGTCCCGCCAAACCATCAGCAACCCAGAGCCGCTTTGGATGTTGATGTTGATGTTGATGTTGCCCGCCGCAGGCGGACCACCGCCGTCAGCGCGGCCCCTCCACATCCAGCCCGATCGGGCAGCTCACCCCCGTGCCACCAATGCCGCAGTAACCGTTCGGATTCTTCGCCAGATACTGCTGGTGATAATCCTCGGCGTAGTAGTACGTCGGTGCCGGGTACACGATCTCGGTGGTGATCGGGCCGTAACCGGCCGCATCCAGCTGCGCCTGGTAGGCCTCGCGGCTGGCCAGCGCGGCGGCGTACTGGGCCTCGTCGGTGGCGTGGATCGCCGAGCGGTACTGGGTGCCGGTGTCGTTGCCCTGGCGCATGCCCTGGGTCGGGTCGTGGCTTTCCCAGAACAGCTGCAGCAGCCGCTCCAGGCTCACCACCGCCGGGTCGAACACCACCTGCACCACTTCGGTGTGGCCGGTCAGGCCCGAACACACCTCTTCATAGGTCGGGTTCGGGGTGATGCCACCGGCATAGCCGACCGAGGTGCTGTACACGCCCGGCTCGTTCCAGAACTTGCGTTCGGCGCCCCAGAAGCAGCCCAGCGCAAAGCGGATCTGCTGCAGGCCAGCGAAACGGTCCTTCAGCGGATGACTGTTCACGAAGTGCTGGTTGCTGTGCAGCGGCAGCGGCTGCTCGCGCCCCGGCAGTGCTTCTTCCGGGCGCGGCAGGCGCTGCTTGAAGGCCCCGATGCCGAGGATGCCCTGGCCAATTCCCAACATGATGCGCTCCTACGCCGGAAGGCCGGCAATGTCGTCTGCATCTGAAATGGGGTCGTCCGGCGCGTGGCCCAAGTCCAGCGAGGCCACGATGTCCTCGGCCTGCGGCCGCGCCGCATCCGGGATGCCGACCCGCAGTACGCCGAACAATGGCAGCTCGCCCATGCCACCCAGCAGCTGCTCGCCAAACACGAAGGCGGGGATGCCGGCGTCTTCCAGTGCGTGCTTGACCAGGTGGGCGTCGAACAGATTGTCGGCCTTGTACACGATGTGCATGCGACGGCTCCATGGGACATGGGGTCCAGCATACGCCCGGACGCTGAATGGTGGCGGTGGCGGCGCATGACCATTCCGCCGGAAGGTGGATGGAGGGTGCCGGCCGCTGGCCGGCAACCCAGGCGCCGCCGGGCAGCTCTGCGCCGTACGCGCTAGACTGTTGGTCTTTCTGCCCTTTTTCGCCCCAGACTCATGTCCGAGCACACCCCCGCCAGCCCCGAGACCCCCGCCGACAGCCACGAGAAGCGCGATTTCATCCGCCAGATCGTGCGCGAGGACCTGGCCAGCGGAAAGCACCAGGCGATCAAGACCCGCTTCCCGCCCGAGCCGAACGGCTACCTGCACATCGGCCATGCCAAGTCGATCTGCCTGAACTTCGGCATCGCCGGTGAGTTCAGCGGTGTCTGCAACCTGCGCTTCGACGACACCAACCCGGCCAAGGAAGATCCGGAATACGTGGCCGCGATCCAGGACGACGTGCGCTGGCTGGGCTTCGAGTGGAACGAGCTGCGCCACGCCTCGGACTACTTCCAGACCTACTACCTGGCCGCCGAGAAGCTGATCGAACAGGGCAAGGCCTATGTCTGCGACCTGTCGGCCGAGGAAGTGCGCGCCTACCGTGGCACCCTGACCGAGCCGGGCCGCCCGTCGCCGTGGCGCGACCGCAGCGTCGAGGAGAACCTGGACCTGTTCCGCCGCATGCGCGCCGGTGAATTCCCGGATGGTGCGCGCACCCTGCGCGCCAAGATCGACATGGCCAGCGGCAACATCAACCTGCGCGATCCGGCGCTGTACCGCATCAAGCACGTCGAGCACCAGAACACCGGCAATGCGTGGCCGATCTACCCGATGTACGACTTCGCCCACGCGCTGGGCGATTCGATCGAGGGCATCACCCACTCGTTGTGCACGCTGGAATTCGAAGACCACCGCCCGCTGTACGACTGGTGCGTGGACAACGTTGATTTCGCCCACGACGACGCGCTGACCCAGCCGCTGGTCGACGCCGGCCTGCCGCGCGAAGCCGCCAAGCCGCGCCAGATCGAGTTCTCGCGCCTGAACATCAACTACACGGTGATGAGCAAGCGCAAGCTGATGGCGCTGGTTACCGAGCAGCTGGTGGACGGCTGGGAAGACCCGCGCATGCCGACCCTGCAGGGCCTGCGCCGCCGTGGGTACACGCCGGCAGCGATGCGCCTGTTCGCCGAGCGCGTGGGCATCAGCAAGCAGAATTCGCTGATCGACTTCAGCGTGCTGGAAGGCGCGCTGCGCGAAGACCTGGACAGCGCCGCGCCGCGCCGCATGGCCGTGGTCGACCCGGTCAAGCTGGTGCTGGCCAACCTGCCCAAAGGCCACGAAGAGCAGCTGACCTTCAGCAACCATCCGAAGGACGAAAGCTTCGGCAGCCGCCAGGTGCCGTTCGCTCGCGAAGTGTGGATCGACCGCGAGGATTTCGCCGAAGTGCCGCCGAAGGGCTGGAAGCGCCTGGTTCCGGGTGGCGAAGTACGCCTGCGCGGCGCCGGCATCATCCGCTGCGATGAGGTGATCAAGGATGCCGACGGCACCATCACCGAGCTGCGCGGCTGGCTGGATCCGGAATCGCGCCCGGGCATGGAAGGCGCCAACCGCAAGGTCAAGGGCACCATCCACTGGGTCAGCGCCGTGCATGGCGTGCCGGCCGAGATCCGCCTGTACGACCGTCTGTTCTCGGTGCCGAACCCGGACGACGAATCGGAAGGCAAGACCTATCGCGATTACCTCAACCCGGAATCGCGCCGCACCGTCACCGGCTATGTCGAGCCGGCCGCGGCCAGCGCTGCCCCGGAGCAGTCGTTCCAGTTCGAACGTACCGGCTACTTCGTTGCCGACCGCCGCGACCACACCGAGGCCAAGCCGGTGTTCAACCGCAGCGTGACCCTGCGCGACACCTGGTCGGCCTGAGGACCTGCGCGGGCGCCAGCACGGCGCCCGCACGCCCGCGACGATGATCACCGCCCTGTCCGCCCTGCTCTGGTTCATCTCGCAGCATCCGCTGCTGACGTTCTTTGCAGCGATGGTGCTGGCCGGGCTGGTCTCGTGGTGGCGGCGCTTTCCGGGCTACGCCATCGTGGTGTTCCCGCTGGCGATGCTCAACATCTTCCTCGGCCACTTCCTCAACGCCACCTTCCTCAATGCGGTGGGCGAGCGTGGTGAAGCGGTGATCGTCAAGGCCGAGGAAACCAACTCCACCCTCAACGAACAGTACATCTGGCGGCACGAAGCGGTGCTGCGTACCGCCGAGGGCCGTGACGTGGAGGTGGTGTTCCATACCAACACCGCCTCGTTGTGGCCACTGGAGAACGCGATCCGCATTCCGGCGCAGGACCAGCCCTTCGTGGTGAAGTACACCCCGGGCTTCCCGCGCAACTTCGTCATCCTCACCAACGAATCACCGCACGGCATTGCCCAGGCCCGGGCCAGCGCGCGCGAACGCGTGGAAGTGGCCGCACGCAAGCTGCATTTCAGCCCGGGCAACGCCGATTTCCGCGCAGACTATCGCCGCGAGCTGGAGACCTGGTTGCGAGACCATGGCAATGATCCGCAGCAGCAGCCCGACGCGCAGCGTTATCGCGCCGAACTCGACGCACTCGACGCGCTCGATCGCTAGACCCCAGGCACTGCCTGGATGTTCCACCCCATCCATCCACAGGCCTGACATGACCACAACTTCCACCGCACTCCTCCCGCTGCTGCAGCAGGTGCTGCAGGAAGGCGGTATCGCCTGCCGCGTCGACGCTGGCGCGCTGCTGCTGGACAGTGGCCTGCGCCTGACCCCGCATGCCGTGGCCGCGAATGAACGCGACAACGGTGGCTGGCAGACCTCCACCGTCATCGAGACCCAGCACCCTGTGCTGTTCGCCGACGGCCTGTTCGAGTACCAGCACGCCAACGGCGCCGACGAACAGGCATCGCTGCTGTCCGGCTTCCAGACCTGGATGCGGGTGGACCTGGCGACCCTGCAGACCGCCGTCGGCGCCGCAGACGCACAGGGCCTGCCGATGCTGGGCCTGAGCTATCCGGGCGCCGAGGAAAGCGAAGAACTGCAGCGCACCGTGGTGCTGGGCCCGCTGGCGCACTACCGCGCACAGGAGGTGGATGCCTCCACCTGCAGCGAGGACGACCACGGTTCCTGCCCGTGCTGCCTGTTCACCCGCAGCATGGACGCCTTCGACGAGCTGCTGAGGGCGCGCCCGTTCCTGGCCATCCGCCTGTTCGCCTCGCGCGACGCCGAGGGCCTGTGCGAAGCCGATTGCCGGGTCAACGGCCACGACTTCGCCGCTGCCCTGCCCCTGCTGCGCGCCTATGCCGCCAGCTGGCCACAGGCCGGGCTGGAGTTCCGCAAGCAGTACGTGGTGATCCGCACCGGCTCGCCGGGCTGACCCACCGCCACACCCGGTACAGGCCGCTGCGGCTACACTGCGCGCCGGTTTCCCAAGCAACCGCACCTTCTTCCATCCCACACGAGGCACCCCCGCGATGCTGTACGCGCAAGTCCACCTGACCCTTCCCGCCTGGATCCACGACCAGATCGACCTGGATCGTCGATATCCCGGCGATGAGGCCAAGGTCGCGCTGGCGATCGAGCTGTCGCGGTTGAACGTCGAGCACGCCAGTGGCGGCCCGTTCGGTGCGGTGGTGTTCGGCCCGGATGACAAGGTGATCGCCGCCGGCGTGAACCGGGTGATGCCGCACGCGACCTCGCTGGCGCACGCCGAGAACATGGCCTACATGCTGGCCCAGCAGCGCCTGCAGACCCCGCGCCTGAACGCGGTGCTGTCGCCGGTCACCCTGGCCACCAGCTCGCAGCCGTGCTGCCAGTGCTACGGCGCCACGGTGTGGGCCGGCATCGACCGCCTGCTGATCGGCGCCAACTCGGCCGACGTCGAGGAGCTGACCCCGTTCGATGAAGGCCCGCTGCCGGCCGACTGGGTCGGTGAGCTCAACAAGCGCGGCATCGAAGTGGTGCAGGGCCTGAACCGCGATGCTGCACGCAGCGTGCTGCGCGCCTATGGGGAAAGCGATGGCGCCCGTTACTGAAACCGGCATCGGCCTGCTGTGCCTGTGCCGGCAGGGCTTCGAGCCCGAGCTGGCCGGCGAGCTGCAGTTCCGCGCGGGCGAAGCCGGTTTCGCCGGCTATGCCCGCACCCAGCGCAATGACGGCTACGTGCTTTTCATGTGCGACGACGCCGCTGCATTGGCACCGCGCCTGCGCTGGCGCGAGCTGATCTTCGCGCGGCAGAAACTGCTGGTACTGGCCGAGCTGCCGCAGCTGGATCCGGCCGACCGCATCACGCCGATGCTGGAGGTGCTGGCCGATGCGCCGCGCTTCGGCGACCTGTGGGTGGAGCACCCCGACTCGGATGCGGGCAAGCCGCTGTCCGGTCTGGCGCGCGCCTTCGGCAACGCGCTGCGCCCGGCGCTGCGCAAGGCCGGCAAGCTGACCGACAAGCCGAACAACCGCCTGCCACGCCTGCACGTGGTGTTTGTCGATGGCACCCACGCCTTCGTCTGCATCGCCGACCCGGCCGACAGCGCGCCATGGGCGCTGGGCATTCCGCGTCTGAAGCTGCTGCCCGAAGCCCCCTCGCGTTCGGCACTGAAGCTGGATGAAGCACTGTTGACCCTGCTGACGCCGGAAGAACGCGAGGCACTGGCCAGGCCGGGCATGCGCGCGGCCGACCTTGGCGCCGCACCCGGCGGCTGGACCTGGGTGCTGACCCGCCAGCACATGCACGTGCTGAGCATCGACAACGGCCCGCTACGCCAGCATGTACTGGATACCGGACTGGTCGAGCACCTGCGCGCAGATGGCTTCCACTGGCACCCGGAGCAGCCGCTGGACTGGATGGTCTGCGACATGGTCGAGCAGCCGCGCCGCGTGGCCGAGCGCATGGCCACCTGGTTCCGCGAAGGCTGGTGCCGGTACGCGATCTTCAACCTGAAACTGCCGATGAAGAAGCGCTGGGACGAGACCCGGCTGTGCCTGGACCTGTTCCAGGACCAGGCCGGCAAGCCGCTGGTGGTGCGCGCCAAGCAGCTGTACCACGACCGCGAAGAGATCACCGTACTGGCTTCGCCGCTGCGCTGAGGCCATCGTGCCCGCCGGGCATGGCCCGGCGCTACCGAGGGATGCAACCATGCGATACCGCTCGACTCCGATACTGATCGCCCTGCTGGCGGCGGCGCCTGCCCTTGCCCAGCAGTTGCCGCATACGCCCGCGCAGAGCCAACCGCTCGGCCCGACCGGTGGCGCGATCCGCCAGCAAGCGCTGGGCGCCGGCCGGGTCACCGGCAGCGTGGAGATTGCACAGCCGGCCGGCGAAGCGCAGGTGACGGTACGTTCGCTGGAGCCGAGCAGCGTGGTCGGCCAGTACCGCATCCGCTTCAGCGAGCTGGACGTGAACGGCGATGGCTTCATCAGCCGCGAGGAAGCACAGGCCAACCCGGCATTGGCCGACGAGTTCAACGCGCTGGACCGCAAGCACCGCGGCAAGCTCGACCGCGCCGACCTGGCCGGTTGGCTGGTGGATTGATCCGCCGTCGCGATCTTCATCCACGCATGGCGTGGCTCTACTGACGGCGGGCACACGACCCGCTCCCGGTGGGTGCCAACCTTGGTTGGCACACTGTCGGAGGCGTGCCAACCAGGGTTGGCACCTACCAGGACGGCCTGTACTCCGATCAGACGCCGGCGGCGCGCTTCCAGAATGCCTGCACCAGCGGCGGCCATTTGCCGACGCAGCCCAGCGCGCGGCCACGGGCCAGAGTCAGGTGCATCTCATCATTGGAGAACAGGCGATTGATCGCGTCGAAGCTGTAGGCGGCGATGTGATTGTCGCTGCGACGTTCGCGGGCCCAGCGCTGCAGCCGCTGCGGTGAAAGGCGCGGCTGGCCGCGGCGCTCCGTCGAAGGCGCCAGCCACTGCTGCAGGGCGGCGACATCGCGCAGGCCCAGGTTCACGCCCTGCCCGGCCAGCGGATGCACGACATGCGCGGCATCGCCCAGCGCCAGTACGCGACCAGCGACATAGTGGCGAGCGAGCTGACGGCGCAGCGGGAACGCCGCACGTGCCGAGGCCAGCCGCAGTTCGCCCAGGCGGGCGGCAAAGGCGCGGGTCAGTTCCCGATTGAACGCGGCTTCGTCCAGGGCCAGCACGCGAGCGGTTTCATCCTCCGGAAGGGTCCAGACAATCGAACTGCGGTGCTCGGCCACCGGCAGCAGCGCCAGCGGCCCGGTCGGCAGGAAGCGCTGCCAGGCCGTGGCCTGGTTCGGCAGTTCACTGTCCACGTAGGCCACCACGCCACGCTGGTGGTAGTCATGCCGCTCGACCTCGATCCCGGCCAGCCGGCGCAGGGTCGATTCGGCGCCGTCAGCGGCCACCGCCAGCGCCGCTTCCAGGCGACGGCCGTCGTCGAGGCGCAGGCGCACGCCGGCCTCGTCCTGCTCCAGCGTCTCCACCCGCGCCGGGCAATGCAGCTGCACGCCCGCGGCCGGCAGCGCCGCCCACAGGCGATCCTGCAGCAGGCCGTTCTCGACGATGTAACCCAACTCGCGCCGACCGAAGCGGTCCGCGTCGAACAACAGATCCTCACCACCTGCCGCATCCCACACCTGCATGCGCCGATAGGGCCACGCGCGGGCCTGCGCGATGGCAGGCCACACGCCCAGCCGGTTCAACAGCTGCACATTGTCAGCGGCGAAGGCAAACACCCGCAGGTCCGGCTGCGCGGCCTGCCAGGGCGCCGGTTCACGGCCTTCCACCAGTGCGACCGAGAGCCCGGCATCGGCCAGTGCCAGCGCGCAGGCCGCACCCACCACGCCGCCACCGACGATGGCCACATCCAGACGCACGTGCCGGCTCATGCGGCTTCTCCGCGGCACAGGCGCGGCACTTCGCCGCGGAAGCCCATCGCGCCACCGACCAGCATCGACTGCACCGAGGCGCGTTGCGCGGCCACCAGGCCGAGGCTGCGCAGCGGTCGCATCAGCGGTGCCGGGTTGCTGGTCAGCCGCGCCAGGCCACCGGAGAACGCCACCGTCTGCCGGCGGTCCTCCTCACGGCGCGCGACATAGGCCTGCAGCAATGCGTCACTGCCGGCGTCCTCATGCGCATCCTCCAGCAGCTCGGCCAGGGTCAGCGCATCGCGCAGGCCCAGGTTGAAGCCCTGGGCGCCCAACGGGTGGATGGTCTGTGCGGCATTGCCGAGCAGCACCGCGCGCTCACCGGCCAGCGCGCGCGCCAGCACCTGGATCAATGGATAGGCACTGCGCGGGCCGGAGTCGAGCAGGCGGCCGGCGCGCCAGCCGATCGCGTGCTGCAGTCGCTGCAGCCAGGCGGCATCATCCAGCGCCATCACCGCGTCGGCCTGGTCGCGCGCAACACCATGCACGGTGCCGAAGTGGCGGTCGCCGCGCGGCAGCAGCGCGGTCGGGCCGGTATCGGTGAAGCGCTCCCACGCCGTGCCATCCGGCGCGCGCTGGCTGCGCACGCGGGCGACAAACAGCGTCTGCTGGAAATCATGGCGGTCGACCTCGATCCCCAGCGCACCGCGCACGGCACTGGCGGTGCCATCGGCACCGACCACCAGCCGGGCCAGCAGCACGTGTTCGCCGTTCTCATCGGCCACCCGCACCTGGCGATAGCCATCGACCACCTCGCCCAGCCCCAGGAAACGCATTGGCCGGTAACGGCGCAGCCGCGGCAGCTCCTGCAGCCGAGCCTCCAGCGCCTGGCCGAAATCGCGCGCGACCACCACCTGGCCGAACCAGGGCCGGTCATAGTCACTGGCCTCAAGCTGCACGCGGCCGAAATCACCGGCACGGCTGACATGGATGCGGCGGATCGGCCCCGGCGCCATCGCCAGCTTCTGCATCACGCCCAGCGCGGTCAGCGCGTTGACGGTGGCCGCGGCGAAACTGAGGTTGCGCTGGTCGAACACCGCCGGCAGTTCACCGGCGGGACTGGCCTCGAGCAGGCCTACGTCGCGGCCGAGGCGCTCCAGGGCAATGGCCAGGCTGGCGCCGACCAGGCCGCCTCCGACGATCAGCACGTCATGTCGTTCACTCATGCGTTCATGATACGCGCTCGTCCCGACTGTACGCCGAACGGGACCACGCCTGCGCCATCCCGTGCGGCGGGCTAGAATGAAACCTGAATCCGCCCCGGGCCCCCACCATGTCCGACACTGCCAACCGCGCCTTCGTCCTGTCCGTCCTTGTACTGCTGCTGGCGGCGACCCGGGTCAATCACTTCGCGGCCATTCCCGATGCGTCCTGGGCCGTGTTCTTCATCGGCGGCTTCTATCTGGCACGCTGGACGCGCTGGGCGTTCCCGCTGCTGATGGTGTTCGCGGTGCTGGTCGACTGGATCGTGATCCGCAGCAGCGGCCTGGATTTCTGGCAGCACTACTGCGTGTCGCCGGGCTACTGGCTGCTGCTGCCGGCGTACTTCTCGCTGTGGGCCGGCGGCATGCTGCTGGGCCGAAACTACCAGGGCGCGCGCTGGCCGGTGCTGGCCAAGGGCGCGCTGCTGCTGGTCGCTTCGGTGGCGGTCTGCCACCTGCTGGCGCAGGGCGGCTTCTACTGGACCAGCCGCAACGTGGCCGAACCGACCCTGGCCGGCTGGGCGCAGAACTACGCGCAGTGGTTCGGGCCGTACCTGCGCACCACCGCGATCTACGTGGCGCTGGCCGCCGCCCTGCAGCTGGCCGTGGAGCAGTTCCTCAAGCTCCAGCAGGCCCGCCGCGACATCCGCCACTGAGCCGCGCCATGGGCCATCGCCTCTCGCGCATCTACACCCGCACCGGCGACGACGGCAGCACCGGCCTCGGCGACGGCCAGCGCGTGGCCAAGGATGACGCACGCGTTGCCTCCTTCGGCACGGTCGACGAGGCCAATGCGGCGCTCGGCCTGCTGCTGGCGGCATCGCTGCCCGAGGACGTGCGGGCGCTGGTCGTGCACCTGCAGCACCAGTTGTTCGACCTGGGTGCCGAGCTGTGCATCCCCGGCCACGCCGCGATCCATGCCGCCGATGTCTCGGCGCTGGAACAGCAGCTGGACCACTACAACGCCGGCCTGCCGATGCTGAAGGAATTCATCCTGCCGGCCGGGGGCGAAGCCGCTGCGCGCTGCCACCTGGCACGCACCATCGTCCGCCGCGCCGAGCGCGAGACCGTCGCCCTGGCCCGCCGCGAGGCGGTGCGCAGCGAGGCACTGCAGTACCTCAACCGGCTGTCGGACCTGCTGTTCGTGCTGGCCCGGGTGCTGGCCCGTGCCGATGGCCACGGCGAGGCGCTGTGGCAGCCACAGCAGCGCCAGCGCTGAGTCGGCACGATGCTGGTCTATACCCATCCGTCCTGCCTGCTGCATGACCCCGGCCCCGGGCACCCGGAGTGCCCGCAACGCCTGCAGCATGTGCTCGATGCCCTGCATGCGGCCTTTCCCGGTCAGCTGCAGTGGCGCCAAGCCCCTCCGGCCAAGTTCGGCGAACTGACCCGGGTGCATGACAGTTCCCTGCTCGACTTCGTGCTGCAGCCACAGACTGCCCCGCTGCGCCAGCTGGACATGGACACCTGGACCTCGCCGGGATCGGCCAGCGCCGCCGTGCATGCCGCTGGTGCCGGCGTGGCCGCAGTCGATGCGGTGATGCTCGGCGAGGATACGCTGGCCTTCTGCGCCGTGCGGCCGCCCGGTCACCACGCCACCAGCAGCACGGCGATGGGCTTCTGCCTGCTCAACAACATCGCCATCGCCGCTGCCTATGCCCGCGACCGCCACGGCCTGGAACGCATTGCCGTGGTCGACTTCGACGTGCACCACGGCAACGGCACCCAGGACATCTTCCAGCACGATGCCCGGGTCTCGTACTACAGCACCCACCAGGCCGGGCTGTTCCCCAATTCGGGCCTGCGCCGCGACCGTGGCGCCGGCAACCTGATGAACATCCTGCTGCCGCCCGGAAGTGGCGGATTCCGCTTCCGCAATGTCTGGGCCGACGAGATGCTGCCGGCCATCAATGACTTCCGCCCGCAGCTGCTGCTGATCTCGGCCGGCTTCGATGCGCACCTGCGGGACCCGCAGGCCGATCTGATGCTGGAAACCGACGATTTCGCCTGGATCACCGGCGAGCTGCATGCGCTGGCACGCCGCCACGCGGCCGGCCGGGTGGTCTCGATGCTGGAGGGGGGCTACGACCTGCAGGCACTGGCCGAATGCAGCGTGGCGCATGTCCGGACCCTGATTTCAGGCGCCGGTGGTACCGTTGCCGGATGAACCCGAACCGGCAGTCTCCACCGCCCTTCATTGCCCCTATGCAAGGGATGGGGCAAGCTACCGTCCGTTTTCGCCCGAATCCGAACCGCGTGCGCCGAGCCCTCCGACTGCTTCCCCTGCCTCTGAGCATCGCCATCAGCCTGCCGGCGATGGCCGACGACAAGCCGCTCAACTGGGGCCTGTGCCCGGCCACCGACGTGATTCCCGCGTTCACTGACGCCCCCACCCCTGTCCCCGGCCAGGACAAGGCCGCTGCCGCGGCCGCCCGCGAGCAGCAGTCGACCGACATCGAGGGCGACCAGCTGCTGGGCACCACCACCGTGCCGCAGTACGAGGGCAACGTGGCCCTGCGCCGTGGCGATCAGTTCGTCGGCACCGACAAGCTCAGCTTCGATACCGAGACCGGCAACTACATCGCCGACGGCAATGTCCGCTACCAGGACGGGTCGATCCGGATGATCGCCAAGCGTGCCGAGGGCAACCAGGAAAGCGACACCCACAAGATCTCCGACATCAAGTACCAGCTGGTGTCGCGCCGCGGCAACGGTGACGCCGAGTCGGTCGACCTGCAGGGTGCGGTCGGCCAGATGCACCGCTCCACCTACACCACCTGCGACCCCTCGCAGCCGGTATGGAAGCTGTCCGCGCCGCAGATCGAGGTGGACAACGACGAAGGCTTCGGCACCGCCCGCAACGCCGTGCTGCGTATCGGCAACGTGCCGGTCCTGTGGGCCCCGTACTTCAAGTTCCCGATCGATGACCGCCGCAAGACCGGCCTGCTGTTCCCGCAGCTGGGCATGTCCGGCCGCAATGGTGTCGACTACGCGCAGCCGATCTACTTCAATCTGGCGCCGAACTACGATGACACCCTGACCCCGCGCTACATGAGCCGGCGCGGACTGCTGCTCGACAATGAATTCCGCTACCTCTACAAAGGTGGCCGCGGTGACGTGCTGACCTCGTTCATTCCCAACGACAAGCTGCGCGACCGCGACCGCGGCCGGGTGATGTTCACCGGCTACCACAACGTGAACAACAACTGGCAAACCCGTGCCAACCTGGCCTGGGTCAGCGACGAGCGCTATGTCGAGGACTTCGCCAATCGCCTGGTCGGTGTGACCGCCTCCAGCCTGCAGAGCAGCATCGGATTGTATGGCACCGGCCAGACCTGGACGGCCGGGATCATGGCCGACCGCTGGCAGCTGACCGATTACACCCTCGACGAAAGCTCCCTGCCCTACAACCGCCAGCCCCGCCTGTACTTCAACTGGGACAAGCCGGTGCTGCCGTGGCTGGAAGCCGGCATCTACTCCGAAGCCGTGCGGTTCACCCACGACGATATCAACTACAAGTACGGTCCCGAGGTCGGCCCGGACCTGCAGTACACCCGCAATGGCCGGCAGCGGACATCCGGCATCGGCGTCGGTGGTGGCTCACGCCTGGACGTGAAACCGTACGTGTCGTTCCCGATCAGCGGCGCGGCCTGGTACGTCACGCCCACCCTGGCCTACCGCTACACCGCTTACCAGCTGGACCGCAGCCTGGTGGACGGCGCCAACGGCATCCGTGGGCAGATCCTGCGCTCGCAGGGCATCGATCCGGCCACCGCCACGCCGGAGCAGCTGCGTGGCAACACCTCGCCGAGCCGAAGCCTGCCGATCGCCAGCCTCGATGCCGGCCTGTTCTTCGATCGCGAAACCCGTATCGGCGGCAAGTCGTTCCTGCAGACCCTGGAACCGCGCCTGTTCTACCTGCGCACGCCCTACCGCAACCAGGAAGAATTGCCAATCTTCGATACCCGTGACTTCACCTTCAGCTGGGGCCAGCTGTTCCGCGATTCGCGCTACACCGGCGCCGATCGCCAGAACGATGCCAACCAGCTGACCCTGGCGCTGGGCACCCGGTTCATCGACCAGACCACCGGCAAGGAACGGTTCTCGGCCGCCATCGGCCAGATCCAGTACTTCGACGAGTCGCGGGTGACGCTCCCGGGCGGTGCGCCGGTTGAAAAGGGCAAGTCGGCCTGGATCGCCGACGGCAACTACATGATCAACGATCGCTGGACCCTGGGCGCCACCTACCAGTGGGACCCGAAGTACAAGCGCGAGGACCTGGCCAGCGTCCGTGCCCGCTACCTGATGCCCAACGACGGCGTGGTCAACCTCAGCTACCGCTACCGCATCAATGCCGGTGCCGCGGCCAACGCCAACAAGCATGACCGGACCCTGCTGGAGCAGGCCGACCTGTCGTTCCTGTACCCGCTGAATGCGCGCTGGAGCGTGGTTGGCCGCTACTACTACTCCCTGCAGGACAAGGAACCGCTGGAAATCATCGCCGGTGTGCAGTGGGACAGCTGCTGCCTGGCCGTGCGCGCCGTTGCCCGCCGCTACGTGCGCAACCGCGAAGGCGACATGAACAACTCCATCCAGCTGGAGTTCGTGCTCAAGGGCCTGAGCTCCATCGGCCAGGACACGGACCGTACCCTGCGCCGTGCTATCCTCGGCTACAACCGCGACGACCTCTATCTGGTGCCGCCCAGCAACACCGGGGCGACCCGCGATGACTACGATCCGAATCAGATCCCATGACCAAGCGCTTCCCCGTTCTTCTCGCCTCGCTGCTGGCGGTGTCCAGCGTGTCCGCCCCCCTGCAGGTGCTTGCCCAGGAGGCGCAGCCGCTTGACCGCATCGCCGCCGTCGTCGATGAGGACGTGATCCTGCAGAGCGAGCTCCAGCGTGCGATCGCCAACATCAAGGCGCAGTACACCGGCCGTGAAAACCAGCTGCCGCCGGAAGACGTGCTCAGCCGCCAGGTGCTCGAGCGGCTGGTGCTGGTCAAACTGCAGGTGGCCCGCGCCCAGAGCAGCGGTATCCGCATCGGCGACCAGGAGCTGAACCAGGCGATGAATGCCATCGCCCAGCAGAATGGCTCGACCCTGGACGCCCTGCGCCAGCGCCTGGCCCATGACGGTATCGACTTCAACGACTTCCGGGCTTCGGTGCGCGATGAAATCACCGTGCAGCGCCTGCGCCAGAGCTTCGCGCAGAGCCGTATCAGCGTCAGCGAGGGCGAGGTCGATGCCGCGCTGAAGCAGCAGGCCACGGTAGGCAACCAGTACCACCTGGCGCACATCCTGATCGCCCTGCCCGACGGCGCCAATGCCGACCAGATCGCCACCGGCCAGAAGAAGGCCGACGGTGTGAAGACCCTGCTGGACAAGGGCGAGCTGGACTTCAACGCCGCCGCCGTCCGCTATTCGGACAGCCCCAACGCGCTGGAAGGCGGCGATCTGGGCTGGCGCAGCCTGGATGAAATCCCGCAGGCGTTCGCGCAGATGATGGAAAAGATGAAGCCCGGTGAAGTGGTGGGCCCGATCCGCGGCCCCAGCGGCTTCCAGCTGTTGAAGCTGGTGGACGTGCGTGATGCCAGTGCCACGGCCGGCGCGAGCACGGTCACCGAGTACCACGGCCGCCACATCCTGGTGCGCGTGGACGATCACCAGACCGACGCCGCCGCCAAGGCCAAGATCGATACCCTGCGCGCCCGCATTGCCGGTGGCGCGGACTTCGAGACGGTGGCCAAGGAGTCCTCCGAGGACAACAACAGCAAGGGTCAGGGTGGCGATCTGGGCTGGTTCCCGGCCGACGCCTTCGGTCCGGCGTTCGGCCAGCAGGTCTCCGGCATCCAGGACGGCGGCATCAGCCAGCCGTTCCGTACCGATGCCGGCTGGCACATCGTGCAGCGCGTAGCCACCCGCCAGACCGACGTGACCAACGACAACCAGCGTGCCCAGGTCCGCGAGACCATCGGCCGCCGCAAGCTGGAAGACGAGTACAACCGCTTCCTGCAGGAACTGCGTGGCGAAGCCTACGTGAGCTTCCGCAGCGGCGACCGCGCGGAAAACACCGCCACGCCGCCGCAGTCCTGACCGATGCGCCCCGAGCTCGCTCTGGTACCGGGCGAGCCCGCCGGGATCGGCCCGGAGCTGTGTGTCCGACTGGCCCAGCAGCCGCGTGAAGACAGCCGGCTGCTGGCCTTCGGCGATCCGGACACCCTGCGCGCGGCGGCAGCCGCGCTGAACCTGCCCCTGCAGCTCTTGCCCGAGGATGCCGAAGCCCGCGTCCCCGGTGATCTGCGCCTGCGCGTGGTCGCCAATGCCGTGCCCAGCCGGTTTGGCCACGCCGACCCGGCCAACGCCAGCGCGGTCATTCACGCACTTCTCGGCGCGGGCCGAGCCTGCCTCAGCGGCGAACTGCACGGCGTGGTCACCGGCCCGGTGCACAAGGCGGTCATCAACGAAGGCGGCATCGCCTACAGCGGCACCACCGAACTGCTGGCCGACCAGGCCGGGGTAAAGGTGGTGATGATGCTGGCCAACCACATCGTGCGCGTAGCCCTGGCCACCACCCACCTGCCGCTGCGCGAGGTGGCCGATGCGATCACCGCACCCGGCCTGGAACACACCCTGCGCACCGTGCATGCCGCACTGCGGCGCGAGTTCGCCGTGCCTGCACCGCGCATTGCCGTGCTCGGCCTGAACCCGCACGCCGGTGAAGACGGCCACCTGGGCCGCGAGGAACTGGACCTGGTGATTCCGCTGCTGCAGCGCCTGCGCGCTGAAGGCATGGACCTGGTCGGGCCGCTGCCGGCCGACACCGCCTTCCTGCCGGCCAAGCTGGCCGGCTTCGACACCGTGCTGGCGATGTACCACGACCAGGGCCTGCCGGTGCTGAAGTACTCGGGCTTCGAACAGGCGGTGAACCTGACCTTGGGCCTGCCCTATCCGCGCGTAGCGGTGGACCATGGCACCGCACTGGACCTGGCCGGCCGCGGCATTGCCGATCCCTCCAGCCTCCAGGCGGCGACGACGCTGTGTGCGCAGCTGGCGCGGCAACGTACACTGAGCGCATGAATTCCCCGCATTCCCCCTCCGGCCCGGTGTTCACCGCCCCGGCCAAGAAGCAGCTTGGCCAGCATTTCCTGGCCGATCGCCACTACATCGACAAGATCGTGATGGCGGTCAATCCGAAAGACGGCGACCGCCTGATCGAGATCGGTCCCGGCCAGGGCGCGATCACGCTGCCGCTGCTGCGCGTGCATCCGAAGCTGACGGTGATCGAGTTCGACCGCGACCTGATCGCGCCGCTGACCGCCGCCGCCGAGCCGCTGGGCGAGCTGACCATCGTCCATCGCGACGTGCTGCGCGTGGACTTCACCGAGCTGGCCGCCGGCCAGCCGATCCGCCTGGTCGGCAACCTGCCCTACAACATCTCCTCGCCGATCCTGTTCCATGCGCTGGAACACGCCGCAGTGGTCCGCGACATGCACTTCATGCTGCAGAAGGAAGTGGTCGACCGCATGGCCGCCGGCCCCGGCAGCAAGGTGTATGGCCGCCTCAGCGTGATGCTGCAGGCGTACTGCCAGGTGACTTCGCTGTTCGTGGTGCCGCCGGGTGCCTTCCGGCCGCCGCCGAAGGTCGATTCGGCCGTGGTGCGGCTGGTGCCGCGCGATCCGGCCAGCATCGGCATCAACGATCACAAGCGCTTTGCCGAGGTGGTCAAGGCCGCCTTCGGGCAGCGCCGCAAGACCCTGCGCAATGCGCTGAACAACGTGGTGTCCGCCGAGCAGTTCATCGCCGCCGGCGTGCGTCCCGATGCCCGCGCCGAACAGCTGGACGTGGCCGAATTCGTCGCTCTGGCCAATGCCTCCTGATTACACTGCCGGTATGGAAGACGCTGACGTTTATGCCATCTCCGTCGAAGTCGCGCCGCGCTTCCTCGACGATCAATCCGCACCGGAAGACGGTCGCTTTGCGTTCGCCTATACGATCCGCATCCACAACCAGGGACGGGTGGCCGCACGCCTGGTCGCACGCCATTGGCGCATCACCGATGCCAATGGCCGCGTCGAGCATGTCGATGGCGATGGAGTGATCGGCGAGCAGCCGCGGCTGCGCCCCGGTGAAGACTTCCGTTACACCTCCGGTGTCATGCTGGGGACCGATCACGGCACCATGCAGGGACACTACGACATGGTCGCCGACGATGGCACCGAATTCGCCGCGCCGGTCGCACCGTTCGTGCTGGCCGTCCCGCGTACCCTGCACTGACAAGGAGGCCGAACGATGAGTGTGTGGGCGATCGGCGACCTGCAGGGCTGCTATGACGTCACCCAGCGACTGCTGGAGAAGATCCGCTTCGACCCGGCGCAGGACACCCTGTGGTTCTGCGGCGATCTGGTCAACCGCGGTGGCCAGTCACTGGAAACGCTGCGGCTGGTGCATTCGCTGCGCGAGCACAGCGTGGTGGTGCTGGGCAACCATGATCTTTCGCTGCTGGCCGTCGGTGCGCGCACCGAAGAGGAGCAGCGCAAGGTCAACCCGGACCTGCTGCGCATCGTGCAGGCCGAGGACCGCGATGAACTGCTGGACTGGCTGCGCCTGCAGAAGCTGGTGCACGTGGACCGCGAACTGGGCTGGATGATGGTGCACGCCGGGCTGGCGCCGAAGTGGACCACGCAGATGGCCGAGAAACATGCGGCCGAAGTCGAGGTGCAGTTGCACGGTGCCGGCTACCGCAAGCTGTTCCGCAACATGTACGGCGACAAGCCGAGCTGGGCACCGAACCTGTCCGGCTATGACCGCTCGCGCGCGATCATCAATGTGCTCACCCGCATGCGCTACTGCACCCCGCGTGGGCGCATCGGCATTGAGGACAAGGGCACGCCGGGCACCCAGGAACAGGGGTTGTACCCCTGGTTCGAAGTGCCGGGCCGGGTCGAGCGCGACCTGAAGGTCGTCTGCGGCCACTGGTCCGCGCTGGGCCTGACCATCACCCAGGGCGTGCACGCCATCGACACCGGTGCGGTGTGGGGCGGGAAGTTGACCGCGCTGCAGCTCGATACCGATGAGCTGCGCGTGGTGCAGGTGCCGGGCCGCGATGTGCCGGCCCCCGTTGCCAATGCCCGCCCTCCGGCGCGACCGGCACACGAGCGTCCTGCCGCTTCGGCACAGGGCAAGGAACAGGGCGGTGGCACACCCGCTGGTAACCCGGGCACCCGCGGCCCGCGCCGTCGTCGCCGTCGTGGCGGCGGTGGTGGTGGTGGTGGCTCTGCAGGCCCCGGCAACAGCGGCGCCCCGCCGCAGGCATGATGCGACCGGGCCGGGCACCAGGGACGGTGCTGCTGCTGACGCTGGCGCTGGCCAGCGGCTGCCAGCCCGGTTCGCCTCCTGCTCCCACGGCCGCGCAGGACGCCGCAGCCACGCCGGCACCATCGTAGGCGCCTTCGCCACCACTGGTGGCCGCAGCGCGCGCGCAGATCGGCGTCACCGTCCGCTACGATCCGGCTTATCAGGTACTCGCCTATCCCGGTGGTGACGTCGCGCGCGATCGCGGCGTGTGCACCGACGTGGTGGTGCGCGCCCTGCGCGATCTGGGACTGGACCTGCAGGCACGCGTGCATGAGGACATGCGCGGAAATTTCAGTGCCTATCCGGCGATATGGGACCTGTCACGGCCGGACCGCAACATCGATCATCGTCGCGTACCGAACCTGATGCGCTGGTTCGAGCGGCAGGGCTGGCAGCAACCGGTGACCGCCCTCGCCATCGACTATGCGGCGGGCGACATCGTCGCGTGGAAGCTCAACGGCAATGGCCTGCTGCACGTCGGTATCGTCTCCGACCGGCGGCTGGCCGATGGCACGCCGCTGGTACTGCACAACATCGCGCGCGGCACGCGCGAAGAGAACCTGCTGTTCCAGCACGCGATCATCGGGCATTACCGGATGCCGGCTCCGTAGAGTCGAGCTTGCTCGACTATGCCCTGTGTATCCACCAAGAGCAGTCGAGCAAGCTCAACTCTACAGGTGCGTTGCGATCAGCGGCGCACGTAATGCACGAAGCGGAACGCGTAGGCGTGGCGTTCGTCAGCCGGGTGCTGCTCGCTGCTCACTTGCTGCCAGTCCTGTGCATCCACCTCGGGGAAATGGGTGTCGGCCGGCACTTCGGCATCGACCCAGGTCAGGTACAGGTCGCTGGCCTGGTCGAGCAGCTGCCGGAAGATCTCGCCCCCCCCGATGATGCACAGCTCGCTCGCGCCCTCGCCTTCGGCAATCGCCTTGGCCTCGTCCAGCGACGCCACCGCGCGCATGCCTACAAATGGCACTTGGCCGCTGCGGGTCAGCACCAGGTTGGTCCGCCCCGGCAGCACGCGGCCGATCGATTCGGCGGTCTTGCGCCCCATCAGGATCGGCTTGCCGAGGGTCAGCGCCTTGAAGTGCTTGAAGTCATCCGGCAGGTGCCAGGGCATGGCATTGCCCTGGCCGATGCCGCGGTTGCGGTCCAGCGCGACGATCATCGACAGCTTCATCGCACTCACACCGCCACCGGTGCCTTGATCGCCGGATGCGGGTCGTAGCCGTCGATGCGGATGTCGTCGAACTGGAAACCGAACAGGTCGGTCACGTCCGGGTTCAACCACAGCGTCGGCAGCGCGCGCGGTTCACGCGACAGCTGCTCGCGGGCCTGCTCGAAATGGTTCGAGTACAGGTGCGCGTCACCCAGCGTATGCACGAAATCGCCCACGCCCAGGCCGGTGGCCTGCGCCACCATGTGGGTCAGCAGCGCATAGCTGGCAATGTTGAACGGCACGCCGAGGAAGATGTCGCCGCTGCGCTGGTACAGCTGGCAGCTGAGCTTGCCGTCCACCACGTAGAACTGGAACAGGTTGTGGCACGGCATCAGCGCCATCTGCGAGAGCTCGCCCACGTTCCAGGCGCTGACCACCAGCCGGCGCGAATCGGGGTTGCGCTTGATCTCGTCCACCAGCCACTGCATCTGGTCGATCGCACCGCCATCGGCGGTGGCCCAGCTGCGCCACTGCTTGCCGTACACCGGGCCGAGATCGCCGTTCTCGTCGGCCCACTCGTCCCAGATGCGCACCTGGTTGTCCTTCAGGTAGCCGATGTTGGTATCGCCCTTCAGGAACCACAGCAGCTCGTGGATGATCGAGCGCAGGTGCAGCTTCTTGGTGGTGACCAGCGGGAAGCCGTCGTTGAGGTTGAAGCGCATCTGCCAGCCGAACACGCTGCGGGTGCCGGTGCCGGTGCGATCGCTCTTCTCCGCACCGTGTTCCAGCACATGCGAGAGCAGGTCCAGGTAGGACTTCATGCCTTACCCTCGGCAGCCACCGGCAGCTGCGGCTGCAGTACGGGCGCGCGGCGCGACATTGCCAGCAGCACCAGGCCGAAGGCGATCAGCGGCAGGCTGAGGATCTGGCCACGAGTCAGCCAGTCGAAGGCCACGTAGACGCCGTTGTCAGGCATGCGCACAAACTCGACGGCGAAGCGGAACAGGCCGTACATCAGTGCGAACAGGCCACCGACCAGATAGCGATGACGCGGCTTGGCCGACACCGTCCACAGCACCACGAACATCACCAGCCCTTCCAGGAACGCTTCATACAGCTGCGAGGGATGGCGGGCGAACTGGTTCAGCGCGCCGCTGGCGAACTGCGCCTGCAGGGTCGCGTGGTCCAGCTGGTTCAGCGGCGCCGGCAGGCCGGACGGGAACACCACGCCCCAGCTGCCGTCGGTGTACTTGCCCCACAGCTCGGCACCGATGAAGTTGCCGATGCGGCCGAAGCCCAGGCCCAGCGGCACCAGCGGCGCCATGAAGTCCATGGTGTCGAAGAAGTGCAGCGTGTGCTTGCGCGACCACCACCAGCAGGCGCCGAGCACGCCCAGCAGGCCGCCGTGGAAGCTCATGCCGCCATCCCACACCTTGAACAGCAGCAGCGGGTTGTGCAGGAAATCGCCCAGCGCGTAGAACAGCATGTAGCCGATGCGCCCGCCCAGCACCACGCCGAGCATGGCGTAGAACAGCAGGTCGGAGAAGCCGTTGGCATCAACGCCCGGCAGGCGCCCGTCGGCAATGCGCTTGCGGCCCAGCAGCCAGGCAGCAGTGAAGCCGAGCAGGTACATGATGCCGTACCAGTGCACCTTGATCGGCCCCAGCGAGAGGGCGATGGGGTCGATGTCGTGGAAATAGATCATGGAAGGTGCCTTGCGGTTGAACGCCTATTCTCGGGCCAGTGCCGCCCCGGCTCAACCAAGGAGCTGCGGGGTGTTGGGCAGGCCGTCATCGTCTGACCGCGTCGCGGCCGGAAAGTGCCCTTCCACCAGGGTCGAAACCTCTTCGATGGCGCCGCGCAGCGCCTCGACCGGGTTCGGGCCGCGCAGGCCCTCGCGCAGATGGGTACAGACCCGCTGCCACTGCGCCGGACTGATCCTGCCGTGCAGGCCACGGTCAGCGACGATCTCGATCGCGTGGTCGGCCAGCAGCAGGTAGATCAGCACGCCGTTGTTGTGGGCGGTATCCCAGGTGCGCAGGCGGGCGAAGGCATGTTCGGCGGCCTGGCGCGGGGTGACCTTGCGCCACAGCGCGTCCAGCGGCAGGTCGGCCTCCACGGCGAACATCACCTGCCCGCCGTGGCGCTGCTCACCGGCGGCGATGGCCTCGGTGATCGCCTGCAGCGTAGCCGGCGGGAACGCGCGCCGTACCGACGGCGAGAACAGATGGCGGCACAGACGTTGGATCATCACCAGCCTCCCGATGCGCCGCCGCCGCCGGAACGGCCAC
>NZ_JASJSU010000065.1:0-22032 GCF_030237045.1 Stenotrophomonas maltophilia group sp. Smal17 | reverse complement strand
AGCGGCATGGATGCCGCGACCAAGCCCCCATGGATGGGTTTACGGCGTCCCCCTCAACCGGACCCACCCCGCCATCCCACGGAATGCCAGCTGTTGCTGTTGCCGTTGCTGTTGATTGCAGCGGGTGCAGGGCTGCAAGCCCTGCCGGAACCCCATACCCCTCAGCAAGCCTCGGCCACCGCAGCGCGCGGACGCCCCAGCCACGCCAGCAGCAACCCCGATGCCGCCAGCAACCCACCGGCCACCGGCACCGCCGCATAGCCCAGCCCCGAGCTGATCACCGCGCCACCCAACGCGGCACCCACCGCATTGCCCAGGTTGAACGCACCGACATTGATCGACGACGCCAGCCCCGGCGCCTCGCTGGCAGCCTCCATCACCCGGATCTGCAGCGGCGGCACGATCGCGAAGGTCGCCGCGCCGAACAGCAGTACACCCAGCGCCGCCGTGGCGTGGCTCATGAAGGCCAGCGGCAGCACGAACATCAGCACGGCAAGGACCGCCAGCAGGATCCGCGTGGCGCCATCCAGCGACCAGTCGGCCATGCGCCCGCCGATGCCGTTGCCGAAGGTGAAGCCGATGCCGATCAGCGCCAGCGACATCGCTATGAAGGCGTTGGAAGCACCCGTCAACTCGGTCAGCACCGGCGCCACGTAGGTGTACAGCGTGAACATCGCACCGGCACCGAGCACCGTGGTGCCCATCGCCAGCAGCACCTGCGGCTGCAGGATCGCCTTCAGTTCCCGGCGCACGTCCGGACGAGGCCCGGGTGCCGACGCCGGCAGCGCGAAGCCCAGCGCGGTGATCGCGGCCAGGCCCAGCACGGCGGTGCCGGCGAAGGACAGGCGCCAGCCCAGCTGCTGGCCGACCCAGGTCGCCAGCGGCACGCCGCCGATGTTGGCGATGGTCAGGCCCATGAACATGGTGGCCACGGCGGCAGCCTGCTTTTCTTTCGGCACCAGGCTGGCGGCAACCACCGCGCCGATGCCGAAGAAGGCGCCGTGGTTGAGGCTGGTGACCAGCCGCGACAGCAACAGCAGGCCGTAGTTCGGGGCCAGCGCCGACAGCAGGTTGCCGACCACGAAGATCGACATCAGCAGCATCAGCGCGGTGCGCCTGCCGAACCGGCCCATCAGCAGGGTCATCACCGGCGCGCCCAGCATCACGCCCACGGCATAGGCCGTGATCAGCATGCCGGCAGTGGGGATGTTCACGCCGACGCCGTCGGCAATGACCGGGAGCAGGCCCATCGGGGCGAACTCGGTGGTACCGATGGCGAAGGCGCCGACGGCAAGGGCCAGCAGAGCGGCTCGGGAATTCATGGCGGGTTCCTGCGTGGGGCAGGCCTTGGGAAGAGAGCGCGTAGCCTGCGCGCATCGTCCTGCCGGATTAAGCCCCGCAGCGGGGAAACACTGTTGCCCCCACTTCACAAGTTGTGCGTTCGCCGCTTCTGTAGAGCCCGGCCCTGCAACGAAGAACCCCCGGCAGTGCCGGGGGTTCTGGATCACGCGCTTACCAGTTGCCGGCGCCCGGCACGTTGTGTTCGCGTGCGCGGCGGCGCATCAGCAGGTTCAGCCACTCCACCAGCACCGAGAAGCCCATCGCGGCGTAGATGTAGGGCTTGGGCACGTGCACGTCCAGGCCGTCCAGGATCAGTACCGCGCCGATCAGCAGGATGAAGGCCAGCGCCAGCATCTTCACCGTCGGGTTGGCGTCGATGAAGCGGCCCAGCGGGTTGGCGGCCAGCAGCATCACCATCACCGACAGCAGGATGGCGGCGACCATCACCGGGATGTGGTCGGCGATGCCGACGGCGGTGATCACCGAGTCCAGCGAGAACACGATGTCGATCACCGCGATCTGCGCGATGACGTAGCCGAACACGGCCGAGGCCTTGGTCGTGCTGGGATCTTCATCCTCGCCGCCGCTGATCAGTTCCTTGATCTCCATGAAGCCCTTGATGATCAGGAACAGGCCACCGACGATCAGCACCAGGTCGCGGATGGAGATGCCCATGCCGGCCACGGTGAACAGGTTGGCGGCCATGTGCGCCAGATAGGCCAGCGACACCAGCAGCGCGATACGCGTGATGCACGCCACCGCGATGCCGAGCTTGCGTGCGAACGGGCGACGTTCTTCCGGCAGCTTGCTGACCGCGATGGAAATGAACACCAGGTTGTCGATGCCGAGCACGATTTCCAGCGCACTCAGGGTGAACAGGGTCACCCAGGCATTGGGGTCGGCGAGGAACTCAAAGGACATGGAAACTCTTCAAGGCAGTGGGGGAATGGGGTTTCAGCCGTAGCTGCCGGCCAGCGCGTGCGGAACCACGACCAGCGCCCAGCACAGCAGGACGTTCATCATCAGCACGAACACCGCCGCCGAACCCATGTCCTTGGCGCGGCCGGCCAGTTCGTGGATTTCGCTGCCGTAGCGTTCGATCACCGCCTCGATGGCCGAGTTGGCCAGCTCCATCGCCAGCACCAGCAGCATCGAGCCGATCATCAGCGCGCGTTCGACCGGGGTCTGGCCCAGCCAGATCGCGACCGGGGTCAGCACGATCAGCAGGTAGACCTCCAGCCGGAACGAGGACTCGTGCAGCCAGGCGGCGCGAAGGCCCTGCCAGGACCAGCGGGCGGCCTGGAAGATGCGGCGCGGGCCGCGCGGCAGGTGGCCGAACTGATCAGCCACGGGAGGAAGATCCAGCAACAGGAACGCGGCGCAGCGACCGCTCAGACGCACGGCAGGGAATCATGGGTGCACAGGAATAGGCAGATGGCGGCCATTTTGCCACAAGGCCGCCAGCCATACCCCCGGCGACCCGGCCGAATGGCCTGCCAACGGCAAGCACCCGGCCGGCCCCTGCTCCTATGATGGAGGCTTCCTTCCCCGCTGGAGCGCCTGATGTCCCGTCGCCGTACCTGCCTGCTGATGCTGGGCCTGCTGACCGCCGCACCGCTGGCCCAGGCCCTGAGCCCGGCCCGGCCGCCGCAGGTGCCCGAACAGGTCTCGAACGTAGCCTGGGCGGGTGACATGGCCCGCTTCGCCAGCGCCGACCAGGCCAACCCGCCGCCGCGCGGTGGCATCGAGTTCATCGGCAGCTCCTCGATCCGCTTCTGGGAGAGCCTGGCCACCGACTTCCCCGGCCAGCCGGTGTTCAACCGCGGCTTCGGCGGCTCGGAAGTGCGCGACAGCACCTGGTACGCCGACCGCATCGTGGTGCCGTATGCGCCATGCAAGCTGTTCTTCTACGCCGGCGACAACGACCTCAACAGCGGCCGCACTGCCGTGCAGGTGCGGGACGATGTGGTCGCCTTCGTGCAGCGCGTGCATCGCGACCTGCCGAAAACGAAGGTGGAATACCTGTCGATCAAGCCGAGCCCGTCGCGCGCGCACCTGCTGCCGGCGATCAACGAGGCCAACGCGCTGATCAAGGCTGCCCTGGCAAAGCTGCCCAACACCGGCTTCACCGACATCTATACGCCGATGCTCGGCGCCGATGGTCAGCCGGATGCGACGCTGTTCCGCGAAGACATGCTGCACATGACCCCGGCCGGCTACGCGATCTGGACCAAGGCGGTGGCGCCGAAGGTGAAGTGCGATTGAGGCAGGCGTGTGCCGGAGGGCACCACGCGCACGCGCTCCGGTAGATGCCAACCTTGGTTGGCATGAATGCGTCCACCTGCATCCAGTGAAAGCGCCGACCAAGGTCGGCGACTACCGAGGTAGCAAGCGGCGCGTCAGCGGAAAATGACCGTCGCCTCGGTGCCCTGCCCCGGCTCGCTGGCCAGGCTGACCTTCCAGCCGAAGCGGTCGCACAGCCGGCGCACGATCGACAGGCCCAGGCCGGTGCCCTGCGGACGGCTGGGCTCGGCGCGGTAGAACGGCTCGAACGCCCGCGACAGTGCCTCGGCGGACATGCCGATGCCGGTGTCGCGCACCACCACCCGGTCGTTGAGCACATGCACGTCGATGCGCCCTTCGTCGGTGTAGCTGCAGGCGTTGCGCACCAGATTGCTGACCACCACCTGCAGCACCCGTGGCGGCGCGTGCAGCTGCACCGGACCATCGCTGTGCAGGTGCACCGCCACCGGGCGCGTTCCCAACAGCTCGTTGGCGTTGTCCACTTCATAGCGGACGATGTCGTTGACATCGAACAGCTCGATCTGCGGCTCGACATCGGCCTCGCGGGCCAGGATCAGGAACGCATCGATCACCGCTTCCATGTCACGGCCGGCGCGCTGGATGCGCTGCAGGCTGCGACGCAGGCGCGGCTGCAGCGTTTCATCGCCCAGTGCCATGTCACTGGCCACGCGGATCACGGTCAGCGGCGTGCGCAGTTCGTGGCTGGCATCGCGGGTGAAGTTGCGCTCGCGCGCCACATGCGCGCTGACCCGGTTGGCCAGCGAATGCAGGGCGGCCGCCAGCTGCCGGGTCTCGCCCTGCATGTCGGCCGGCAGTTTGTTCGGCTCCAGATCGGCCGCCTCGGGGTGGCCAGGGTCCCAGCGCGACACGCGCCGCGCCAGCCAGTTCACCGGCGACACCAGGCGCTTGGAGGCGCGGTAGGTCACCCAGCTGGCGCCATACACTGCCAGCAGGGTCAGCAGCACCGGCACGATGCCGAACCAGAACGCCAGCATTTCCGCACGCGAGCGCAGGAACACCAGGTACAGGCGGCCGGCTGGGCGCACATCGACCAGCACCAGCTGGTCGTCCTTGGGCAGTTCGTGGAAACCGGGTTCCAGGTTGCGCAGGTTGGCCGGCAGCGACAACGCCGACTGCCCGCTTTCCAGCAGGTAGCCACGGATGTTCTGGGTGTTGGGTGGCGGCTGTACCGGCGAGGCCTCGTGCAGCGTCCAGTAGTACGCCGCTTCCTCGCGCAGGGCGGCGCCGACCAGGCTGTGCTTGATCACCAGCGAGACCAGCCAGGCACCGAGCAGGATGCCCAGGCTGGCCAGCACTGCCTGCAGGATGAAGGCGATACGGATCTTGCGCGGCAGGCCGTGCGGCATTGCGGGGTCCCGGTCAGAGCGCTGCGATTATAGGCAGCGCGCCGCGCCGTGCGGGTGCACGGGCGATAACCGGCGGCAACGCCAGCCGGTCATCCCCTGCCCTCGTTCATGGCCATGCCCCGGCCGGGCCTGCTGCTGCACCGGCGCGGGCCCCGATCAGGCCATCGGCTGGGCGATATCGGCAATGCGGTAGCCGGCACTCTGCACGGTGTGCAGCAGCGGACGGTCGAACGGCTTGTCGATGATCTTGCGCAGGTTGTACAGGTGGCTGCGCAGGGTGTCCGAATCCGGCAGGCCATTGCCCCAGATCTCGCGTTCGATCTCCTGGCGGGTGACCACGCGCGGCGATTCGCGCATCAGGATGGTCAACAGGCGCAGGCCGATCGGCGAAAGCTGCAGCTCGGTACCGGCACGGGTGGCACGCATGCTGACCGGATCGAGCACCAGGTCGGCGACCTTGAGCACTTCCGAACCGACCTGGCGACGCTCGCGGCGGATCAGCGCGCGCAGGCGGGCCTCCAGTTCCTGGATCGCGAACGGCTTGGTCAGGTAGTCATCGGCGCCGAACCCGAGGCCGGTGAGCTTGTCGTCCAGCGTGTCGCGTGCCGTGAGCATCAGCACCGGGGTGGACTTGCGCGCATCGTTGCGCAGGCGACGGCACACTTCGATGCCATCCAGGCGCGGCAACATCAAGTCGAGCACCACGACGTCATAGCTGTTTTCCGCCGCGAGGCGGTAGCCATCCAGGCCGTCCTGTGCATAGTCGACCTCGAAGCCGCGACCTTCCAGGTATTCCCCGATCATCTCGGAGATGTTGCGGTTGTCTTCGACCACCAGCACCAAGCCGGAGGTCTCCTTCGTCTGACGCATGTGATTCCCTCTAACTTCAGCTTTGTGAAACATGCCGGATCGACGGTGGACGCGATGTGAAGTTCCGTCAAGAGGTCATCAATCGGTTCAGAGCAGCGGCCTGAGCAGTGGCCAGACGTTGTCCAGCACCTTCGGTTGCGCCTGTGCCGTGGGGTGCAGGCCATCGGCCTGCATCATGCCCGGCTGCAGGGCCACGCCCTCCAGCAGGAACGGCAGCAGCGGCACCTTGTACTGCGTGGCCAGCGCCTTGTAGGCGGCCGCCAGGCGCTGGCGATAGGCCGGCCCGTAGTTGGGCGGCACGTCGATGCCCAGCAGCAGCACCCGGGCGCCCGCCTTCTGGCTGGCCTGCACCATTTTCTCCAGGTTTCCCTGTACCTGCGCCGGGGTCAGCCCACGCAGCGCGTCGTTGCCGCCCAGCGCAATCACCACCACGGTCGGCTTCTCCTTCGCCAGCAGGCCCGGCAGGCGGGTCAGCGCGCCGGCGGTGGTCTCCCCGCTCATGCTGGCGTTGACGATGCGTGCCGGCGTTTTCGACTGCTGCCTGACCCGCTGCTGCAGCAGGCTGACCCAGCCGGCGTCGGCGGGGATATTGTGGGCGGCACTGAGGCTGTCGCCGAGTACCAGCACGGTGCCCGCCGGACCTTTGGCACAGGCCAGCCCGGGCAGCAGCAGGAACCCTAGCAGCAGCACCATCATCGCGCCGGCTCGCCGGCTCCATCCCGTCTTGCGCATTGGAGTCTCCTCATCGACAGCCTGTCCCCCCGCAGCGCGCCCGTCGCCATCGCCGTCGACCAGGTCGGCAAGTCCGTGCAGGGCCCGGAGGGTGAAGTCCACATACTGGACAACATCACCCTGACCGTCCATGAAGGCACCAGCGTGGCCATTGTCGGTGCCTCCGGTTCCGGCAAGACCACCCTGCTCGGCCTGCTGGCCGGGCTGGACCTGCCCAGCCGCGGCAGCATCGCGCTGGCCGGCCAGGATCTGGGCCGTCTCGACGAGGAAGCCCGCGCCCAGCTGCGCGCACGCGAGGTCGGCTTCGTGTTCCAGAGCTTCCACCTGCTGCCGGCGCTGACCGCCGCCGAGAACGTCGCGCTCCCGCTGGAGCTGGCCGGCCGCGAAGACCGGGTGCGGGTGGACGAAGTGCTGGCGCAGGTCGGCCTGGGCCATCGCGCCCGTCACTACCCGCGCCAGTTGTCGGGCGGCGAGCAGCAGCGCGTGGCCCTGGCACGCGCCTTCGTCACCCGCCCGCGCATCCTGTTCGCCGACGAACCGACCGGCTCGCTGGACCACGCCACCGGCCAGCACATCAGCGACCTGCTGTTCGAACTCAACGCCGGCAGCGGCACCACGCTGGTGCTGGTCACCCACGACCTGCGCCTGGCCCAGCGCTGCCAGTACATCCACCGCATCGACGACGGCCGCCTGCTGCCGGTCGAGCGCGGAGCGGCAGCATGAACCTGCTGCGCCATGCGTGGCGCGCGCTGCGCCGCGAGGCGCTGGCCGGCGACCTGCTGACCGTGTTCGCGGCCTTGGTGCTGGGCGTGGCGGTGATGACCGCGGTCGGCACCCTGGTGAACCGGGTCAACCTGGCCCTGACCGGCAGTGCGGCGGAAATGCTCGGCGGTGACCTCGGCATCGCCGGGCGCGACGACCCGCCGCAGGCCTTCGCCGAAGAAGCACAGCGGCGCGGACTGGCCTACACCCGCATCGCCAGCTTCGGCAGCGTGCTGTTCCACGGCGAGGCCAGCCAGATGGCCAGCATCAAGGCGGTGCAGGCCGGTTATCCGCTGCGCGGCGCGCTGCGGGTACGGGCCACGCCCGGCGGTGCGCTGATCGCCGACGCCGGCATGCCCGCCAGGGGCCAGGCCTATGCCGATCCACGCCTGCTGCAGGGGCTGGGGCTGAAGGCCGGTGATGACCTCGAGTTCGGCGCCGGCACGCTGCGCATTGCCGGCATCATCGAGGCCGAGCCGGATGCCGGCGGTGACCTGCTCACCCTCTCGCCCACCCTGCTGGTCAACCGCGCCGATGTGGAGGGCACTGGCCTGCTCGGCCCGGGCAGCCGCATCAACTACCGGCTGATGTTCGCCGGAGCGGCCGATCAGGTGGCCGGGCTGCGCCAATGGCTGCTGCCGCAGGTCAAGGGCCTGCGCCTGCTGAGCGTGGACGACACCCAGCGTGGCGTGCGCCAGGCGTTCGACCTGGCCGGGCGCTTCCTCGGCCTGAGCGCGCTGCTGGCGGTGCTGCTGGCCGGCGTGGCAACCGCGCTGGCGGCCAACCGCTTCGCCCTGCGCCGCATCGACCAGGTAGCGATCCTGCGCTGCCTGGGCGCACGCCAGCGCGACATCCTGTTCGGCCTGGCACTGCAGCTGCTGATGCTGGCGGTGCCGGCCTGTGCGCTCGGCATCGGCCTGGGCATGGCCGCGCAGGAAGGCCTGGTGCAGGTGCTGGGCAGCCTGGTGCCGCAGCGCCTGCCGCTGCCGGAAGCGATGCCGGCGCTGACCGGTGCCGGCATCGGCCTGTTGCTGCTGTTCGGCTTCGGCCTGCCTCCGCTGCTGCGCCTGCGCGGGGTGCCGCCGATGCGCGTGCTCAACCGCTCCTTCGCCGCGCTGCCACCGGCATCGCTGCTGGCCTATGTCGCGGCGCTGGCGGCCAGCCTGCTGCTGGCGGTGCAGGTCACCGGCGACCTGAAGCTGGCCCTGTGGGTGCTGGGTGGACTGGCCGCACTGGCAGTGGCCGCCGGTGTGGTCGGCTTCGTGCTGCTGCAGCTGCTGCGCGGCCTGCAGCACCGCCTGCATGGCAACTGGCGACTGGGCCTGGCCGCGCTGACCCGGCGCCGCATGCTGGCGGTGATGCAGCTGGTCGGGCTGTCGCTGTCGCTGTGCGCGCTGTTGCTGCTGGCGGTGACCGGTCCTGGCCTGCTGCAGCAGTGGCGCGAGCGGCTGCCTGCAGATACGCCGAATTACTTCCTGATCAACATCCAGCCCGAACAGCGTGACAGCGTGCTGTCCGCGCTGCGCGGATTGGGCGCCAACGATGCAAGCATCGAACCGATGGCCACCGGCCGCCTGATCGCGATCAACGGCAAGCCGCCGCTGCGCGTGGACCGCACGCCGGAACAGAACGGGCAGCCGGCATCCGGCGAAGCCCAGCGCGACGACGATGACGAGAACCGGCCGTTGAACTTCAGCTGGCGCAGCAGCTTCCCGCCGGCCAACACGCTGGTCGACGGCACGTTCTGGACGGCCGACAGCACGGCGCCGGAAGCGTCGGTGGAGATCGGCTGGGCCAAGCGTTACGGGGTGGCCAGCGGCGACCGCATCAGCATTGCCGTCGGTGAACAGGAGCGCGAATTCACCGTCACCAGCGTGCGCAAGGCGGACTGGAACACGTTCCGACCGAACTTCTTCGTGCTGCTGAACCCCAACGCGGTGGGCGACACCCCGCACAACCTGCTGTCGGCGTTCCATCTGCCGGCCGGCAAGGCCGCCGGGCTGGGTGAACTGGTGCGCGCGCAGCCGAACCTGTCACTGCTGGACGTGGATGCGGTGATCTCGCAGGTGCGCGATGTGATGGAGCGGGTGGCGCAGGCGGTGCAGCTGGTGATGGTGTTCAGCCTGCTGGCCGGCGTGCTGGTGCTGCTGGCCGCGCTGCAGGCCACGGCCGGCGAGCGCCGCTATGACAGCGCGGTGCTGCGCACGCTGGGCGCGACCCGGCGCCAGCTGCGCGGTGCGGTGCTGGTGGAATTCGGCGCACTGGGCACGTTGGCGGCGCTGCTGGCGGTGGGCGCGGCGGCGGCCATCGGCGTGGCGGTCTCGCAGAAGGTGTTCGAGCTGCCGTTGTTGCCGCCGTGGCCGGGCCTGCTGCTGGGCGGCGTGGTCGGCATCGGGCTGAGCCTGCTGGCCGGCTGGTGGGGCACGCGACGCATCCTGCATGCGCCGCCAGCCCTTGCCTTGCGCGAAGCTTGACGCTGCTTCGGATCGGAGAGCGTGCCGAGCAAGCTCGGCACCTACTAAAGCGCAGGACTAGTAGATCCACGCCATGCGTGGATGCGGCAAAGAGCGTGCCGAGCAAGCTCGGCACCTACCAAAGCGAAGGACCGGTAGATCAACGCCATGCGTGGATGCGGCAAAGAGCGTGCCGAGCAAGCTCGGCACCTACTAAAGCGCAGGACTAGTAGATCCACGCCATGCGTGGATGCGGCAAAGAGCGTGCCGAGCAAGCTCGGCACCTACCAAAGCGAAGGACCGGTAGATCCACGCCATGCGTGGATGCGGTGCCGGGCGCGCCCGGCACCTCACCGGAACCGCGGCGGCGATCAACCTTCCTTCGGTGCCTTTTCCACGTACTTGGCGAACACTTCGTCGATCTGTTTGTCCTTCACCTTCTTGCCGGCCTGGATCTCTTCGGCCTGGGTGAACAGCGGGATGATCATCGCCATGCCGTCGATCTTGGTCTTCAGGTGCACGCCCGGGGCCTGGCCGAGGAAGCCGTCCCAGCGCTGGCGCACCTTCGCCCAGTAACCGGCGGTGGCCTTCCAGTAGTTGCGGGCCGGGGTGAAGTCGATCTCGGTGGTCTTCACGTAGTCGTTGAAGCCGAACTCGCGCGCGATCTCCACCTGGCTGCCATCGGCATTGCGCTGCACCTTGGTGTTGAACTGCTCGTGGGTCCAGCCGTTCGGGGTCAGCGTGTGCCGGTTGATCACGGCCAGCGCGTTGTAGTCGCTGCGCTTGGTGTACTCGCGACGCGGCAGCGGACGCCAGCTCAGGTCGCTGGTCCAGCTCGGCACGTTGTTGCTGTAGGTCCACTTGCCGGTGCCGCAGTAGCGCGGTGCGTCGCTCACTTCATACACGCACTGGGTCCACGCCCCCTGGTTGGTCGCCGCCGGAATGGTGCGCACCTGCCAGGTCTGGTCGGCACTGAACTCGAAGCGGTTCGGCGCTTCGTACACCCAATCCTGGCGCCAGTGCTTGGTGATGTGGCCGCTCTTTTCGTCCAGCAGCAGGTGCTGCAGCACGATGCGCTTCGGCGTGTCTTCCACCACGATGACCACTTCGTTGCCGCCGCTGCGCATCGCCGGCGCGCGCTCGTAACCGGGCTTCAGCAGCACGGTCTCGTCGAAAGCGAAATCCACGGTGTACTCGCCCTGCATGGCGAGGATGCTGTCATGGTCGCGGGCGATGTCGGAGGGCTGCGCGCTGGCCACGCCGCTGGCGGCGAGCAACAGCAGGGCGCTGGCTGTCTGGAACTTCATCGGGGTCTTCCTTCAGGGTTGCAGGTTTGTTGAGAGGCCATCCGTGGCCGACAGGCGTTCCATCAGGTTCAAAGACGGATCAGCGGCAGGTCGCCGGGTATCCGCGGGGCCGGTCGCCGCGCGGCGTCGGCGCAGCAGCAGTCGTCGATTGCCAGCTCGCCTTCGGCGCCTTCCAGGCGAGCGATGCGGCGCGCGGTGGCGGCGCCCAGCGAGGACAGGGTCGACAGGCTGGCGGCCAGGGTGCGGCCATCGTCGGCCGCATGCAGGCGCAGCGCGCACAACCGCCAGCGCTGGCCACCGAGGTGGCCGGCCAGGCGTCGCCACAGCCGCTCGCCGACACTGCCGTCGCTGTCGTGCTGCGGGCCGGGCGGCAGCGCGGCCACCAGCCGGTCCCAGGCCAGGAAATCGCTGTCCGGCAGCAGGTACAACCGCCACACGCAGCGGCCGCGGCCATCGAGGAAGCACAGGCTTTCGCGCAGGCCCTCGCTGTCCACGCCCTGGCAGGCATGCACGCGCACCGCCTGGCGCCAGCCGCCCAGTTCGTTGCCGTCGGCGTGGTACAGGCACAACACGGTGCCGAGCGTGGCCAGCTGTGCCGGGGTCGGCCAGGCCGCACCGTTCGGTGCGGCGATGGAGTCGTTCCTGCGTGCGGACAATGCTCGGCTCATGAGGTCACCAGGAAACGGCAAGGCTGGCGGAGAAGGTGCGGCCCGGGCTGGTATAGCGGTCCAGCACACGGCTGGTCGGCAGCAGCGTCGAACCGACGTTGGACCAATCGATGTAGCGCTTGTCGGCCAGGTTGAACACGCCGACATTGAAGGTCGCGCCCGGCGCGAAGTTCCAGTGCGCCATCAGGTCGGTCACGCCGTAGCCCGCCGGGCGATAGGCCGTGGTGCTGGCCAGCCGGTCCTTGCGCTTGACGAAGGTGCCAGCCAGCTCGACACCCCAGGTCTCGGTGTCGTACATCAGGCCGACGGTGCCGCGCAGCGGGTCGACCGAATCCAGCGGCGTGTCTTCGGTCTTGTTGTCGCCACGCGACCAGGCCACCGCACTGCGCAGCGCCCAGCCCTGCAGGGCCGGGCTGATCTGCCCGAAGTCGACACCGGCCTTCAGTTCGGCGCCGTAGATGCGCGCGTCGGCGATGTTGCGCGACTGGAACACCATCAGGCCCTGTGCGTTGGTGCCGACCAGCGACTGCGACTCGATGAAGTCCTTGTATTCGTTGTAGTAGCCACTGACGCTGACGTAGGCGGCCGGCGACAGGAAGCGCAGGCCCAGCTCCATGCCATCACTGGTTTCCGGCTTCAGGTCCGGATTGGGAATGGCGGTGTAGCCGAAGGCGAAGTTGGTGAAGCCGAGGTTGACGTCGTTGTACGGCGGCGAACGGAAGCCATGCGAGTAGCCGGCGAACAGCGACCATTCGTCGGTGAAGCGATAGACCATGCCCAGCTTCGGCGAGACACTGGTCTTGGTCAGCTTGGCCACCGGCACGCCGGGATTGTCCTCGGCAAAGATGTTGTCCACCTCCGGCTTCAGCTCGTAGCGGTCAACGCGCACGCCCGGCACCAGCGACAGCTTGCCGCCGGCCATGCGCATCTCATCCTGCGCGTAAAGGCCCAGCTCGGTGGTCTTGCTGATCGGGAAATCGCGCACCGGGAATGCATCCGGCAGGATGGTGGTGCTGGTCTGGCCGTTGGCCAGCACCTGGAAACCATCGCGCTTCTGGCGGATTTCGGTACGTGCGCCCTCGAAGCCGTAGGTCAACGCGTGTTCGACGCTGCCGGTGCTGAAGGCCTTGTTGAACTGCGCCTGCAGGCCGTACACGCGCTGGTCGAAAGTGAACTCGCGGTGGCGACGGCTGCGGTTGGCGCGGTCCTCGTCGGTGACCTGGGTGGTCTCGCTGTTCTGGCTGTACACCTGCCAGTGCAGGCTGTCGGCAAAGCCCTTGTCCAGCGCATCCATTTCATGGGCGAACGACACGCGGGTGCGGTTCTGCTTGTCGCGCGCCTTCATGCCGGTGGTGGTGGTGCGGTCGATCGACGACAGCACGTTGGTCTCGGTCTTGTCTTCGTTGCCTTCCACGGTCAGGCGGAAACGCTGGTCCTCGCTCGGCGCGTAGACCAGCTTGGCCAGGCCGCTGCGACCATCGCGGTCCTGCGGGTTGGGCGCAGTGCGGGTGTTGTCGAGGCTTCGCACGTCACCCTTGTTGACGGTTTCCTGGCCCTGGCGATGGTTGATGTTGACCATGCCGCTCCAGTGCTCGCCACCGAAGGCGGTGGTGACGCCGCCAAGCAGGCCCTTCCACTCGCCGTCATAGCCGAACTTCAGGCCGACGTAGCTGTCCTTGCCGTCCTTCAGGTAGTCGGCCGGATCCTTGGTGACGAACGCGACCACGCCGCCGAGCGCGTCCGAGCCATACAACGAGCTGGCCGGACCGCGCACGATCTCCACGCGCTTGAGCGTGTCCAGGTCGGTGAAGTTGCGGTTGGCATTGGAGAACGAACCAATGTTGAAGCTGGTCGGCATCGCGATGCCATCGGTCTGCACGCGCACGCGGTTGCCGTCCAGGCCACGGATGCGGATGCTGCCGAGGCCGAAGCGGGCCGCGCTGCGGTTGACCGACAGGCCCGGCTCGTAACGCAGCAGGTCCTTGATGTCCTGCACCAGGTGCCGGTCCATCTGCTCGCGGTCGATCACATCGACCGTGGCGGCCACATCACTCACCGCACGCTCGGTGCGGGTGGCGGTGACCTGCACGCGATCAAATTCGCGCGCGTCGGGCGCGGCGTTGGCAGCGGCGGCAGCATGGGCGGACAGCGGCAGGGCCATCCAGACAGCAAGGCAAAGGGCGGTATGGCGGGTCATCGGTTTCGTTCGGTCAGGCAAGGGAACCCCCGGTTACCGGCACACCCGGAGGATGCGCGCGATAGACCGAGGGGGAGAGAGCGGGCGCGGACGGGTCGCCCACCCTGTCGGCGTTGCCGGCAGGAGGGAGGGAGGCGGGCGACCAGGCCGCGGTTACTTGGTCAGGATCAGCTTGTCGTTGCTGGTGTGCCGCAGGCGATAGAAGCGGTCGCCGTGCTGGATCAGGATTTCACGACGGCCCTTGAGCAGGGCTTCGCTGTCGATGACCTCTTCCGGCGGAACGACGCGGACCGGACGATCGCGGAGGGTCAGCGTTTCGGGGCGCAGCAGTACAGGTTGAGCATTCATGAGCATCTGGACTCGTGCGAGGGACGAGTTAAATGATAATGATTCTCAGTTGACAATCAACAACCATTCTCAATTTGATTGATGAGATTAATGATCGAATCCGGAAATTCGATAGCTTCTATCAATCAAAATGGCGTGGCGCTTTTGTAGAGTCGAGCCCTGCTCGACTGCTCTCCCAGGGCCGGAGTCGAGCATGGCTCGACTCTACAAAGGGCAGTCAGGCGAAGACGGCTTCGACCTGGGCCCAGCCGGCGGCATCGACCTGCTCCAGCACCTCCAGCGCCTGCAGGTTCTGCAGCAGCTGGCTGACCCGGCTGGCGCCGAGGATCACGCTGGAGACGTTCGGGTTGCGCAGGCACCAGGCAATGGCCAGGGTGGCCGGGGACTGGCCCAGCGCACGCGCCACCTCGCTGAAGCGGCGCACCTGGCCCAGCCGGGCCTCGGCGTCCGCCCCCAGCACCATGTCCTGCAACCACTCCATGCCCGGGCGGCCCAGCCGCGCATCGGCCGGGATGCCCTGGTCGTACTTGCCGGTCAACAGGCCCGAGGCCAGCGGCGAGAAGATGGTGGTCCCCAGGCCGGCACGCGCATACAGCGGTGCGTACTCCAGCTCTACCCGCTCGCGGTGCAGCAGGTTGTACTGCGGCTGCTCCATCGACGGTCCCTGCAGGTTGTGCGCCTCGGCGATGTCCAGCGCCTGCTGGATCTGCGCGGCCGACCACTCCGAGGTGCCCCAGTAGAGGATCTTGCCCTGCCGCACCAGCGTGTCCATGGCGTGCACGGTCTCGGCGATCGGGGCGTCCGGATCCGGGCGGTGGCAGTAATAAAGGTCCAGGTACTCCACCCGCAGGCGCTTGAGCGCGGCATGGCAGGCATCGGTCACATGCTTGCGCGACAGGCCGCGCTGGGTCGGCCGCGGGTCCTTGGCGCTGCCGAAGAACACCTTGCTGGACACGCAGAAACCGTCGCGCGGCAGGCGCAGGTCGCTGATCACGTCACCCATCACCTGTTCGGCGCGGCCGTTGGCGTAGCCCTCGGCGTTGTCGAAGAAGTTGACACCGTGGTCCCAGGCGGCCGCCACCAGGTTGCGCGCCTCGTCGCGCGGAATCTGGTCACCGAAGGTCACCCAGGCACCGAAGGACAGGGCGGAAATCGGCAGGCCGGTGGAGCCCAGGCGACGGTATTGCATGCGAATCTCCTGCTGCGGGCCCGCATCCGGGCCGGGATCGAGCCTCATTCTACCTGCCGCTGCCGGCCGCAACCCCTTGCCGTTGCTGGCCTGATCGGTACCGATGGACGCCTGCACGTTGCTTTTCCTTGCCCCGGCCCCGGCCCTGCACTAGGCTTCCCGTTTTTCGCGACGCCCCAGGGGAGTCACTCACATGGTCGAAGGTTTGGGCAGGATCGGCTTCGGCCTGTTCGGGTTGGCGGTGCTGATCGGCATCACCTGGTTGTTTTCCAACAACAAGCGCGCGGTTGACTGGAAGCTGGTTGCCACCGGTATCACCCTGCAGATCGCCTTCGCGGCGCTGGTGATCCTGGTGCCGGGCGGGCGCGACGTGTTCGATGCGCTGGGCCACGGCTTCGTCAAGGTGCTGAGCTTCGTCAACGAAGGCTCGGGTTTCATCTTCGGCTCGTTGATGGACACCAAGAACTACGGCTTCATCTTCGCCTTCCAGGTGCTGCCGACCATCATCTTCTTCTCGGCGCTGATGGGCGTGATGTACCACCTGAACATCATGCAGGCGATCGTGCGCGTGATGGCATGGGCAATCACCAAGGTGATGCGCGTGTCCGGTGCGGAAACCACCAGCGTCTGCGCCAGCGTCTTCATCGGCCAGACCGAGGCGCCGCTGACCGTGCGCCCGTACATCGCCAAGATGACCCAGTCCGAGCTGCTGACCATGATGATCGGCGGCATGGCCCACATCGCCGGCGGCGTGCTGGCGGCCTACGTGGGCATGCTCGGCGGCGGCGACCCGGTGCAGCAGGCGTTCTACGCCAAGCACCTGCTGGCGGCCAGCATCATGGCCGCGCCGGCCACCCTGGTCGTGGCCAAGCTGCTGATTCCGGAAACCGGCACCCCACTGACCCGCGGCACGGTGAAGATGGAAGTGGAGAAGACCTCCAGCAACATCATCGATGCGGCCGCGGCCGGCGCCGGTGACGGCCTGAAGCTGGCGCTGAACATCGGCGCGATGCTGCTGGCCTTCATCGCCCTGATCGCACTGCTGAACGCCCCGCTGACCTGGCTCGGCGAAGTGACCGGCCTGGCGGCTGCGATCGGCAAGCCGACCAACCTGTCGACCATCTTCGGTTACGTGTTGGCCCCGATCGCCTGGGTGATCGGCACGCCGTGGGCCGATGCCACCACCGTCGGTTCGCTGATCGGCCAGAAGGTCGTGATCAACGAATTCGTCGCCTACACCGAGCTGTCGCAGATCGTGAACGGCCAGGTGGCCGGCGTGAGCCTGTCCGACGAGGGCCGCCTGATCGCCACCTACGCGCTGTGCGGCTTCGCCAACTTCAGCTCGATCGCGATCCAGATCGGCGGCATCGGTGGCCTGGCCCCGGAACGTCGCCACGACCTGGCCAAGTTCGGCCTGCGCGCGGTGCTGGGCGGTACCATTGCCACCTTCATGACGGCGACCATCGCCGGCGTGCTGACGCACTTCAGTTGAACCCTTGGTTGAGAAAAGATTCCCTATGAGCAGCAGTGTCGTTGTCGTCGGTTCCTTCAATGTCGATCACGTGTGGCGGTGCGAGTCGCTGCCGGCACCGGGTGCGACCATTGCCGGCCGCTACAGCACCGGCCCCGGTGGCAAGGGCTTCAACCAGGCCGTGGCGGCCTGCCGCGCCGGCGCCGACACGCACTTCGTGTGCGCGCTGGGCGATGACGCCGGTGGCGCCACGGCACGCGAACTGGCCGCGCACGATGGCTTCGGGCTGATCGCCGAAGCCAGCAGCGAGCCGACCGGCACCGCGGGCATCTACGTCGACGCCCGCGGCCGCAACACCATCGTGATCGGCCCGGGCGCCAATGCCGCGCTCAGCACCGACTTCCTGCACCAGCAGCAGGCGCTGCTGACCGGCGCCAAGGTGGTGCTGGTGCAGCTGGAATCGCCGGTGCCGACCATCGAAGCGGCGCTGGCCACCGCGCGCGAGGCCGGTGTCACCACCGTGCTCAACACCGCGCCGGCCGATGCCCCCTCGACCATCGGCCTGCTCAAGCTGGCCGATGTGATCACCCCGAACGAGACCGAGTTCGCCGCCCTGCTCGGCCGCCACGTCGGTGAGCGCGTGGACGCCAACGACGTTGCCGCGCTGGACGGTGCCAGCCTGCACGCGCTGTGCCGCAAGCTGGTCGGCAACGGTACGGTGGTGGTGACCCTGGGTTCGGTGGGCGTGTTCGTCTCGCATGCCGAAGAAAACCTGCGCGGCGATACCCAGCCGTACTACCGCGTGGGTGCCGAACAGGTGCAGGCGATCGACACCACCGGTGCCGGCGATGCCTTCAACGGTGCGCTGGCCGCGTCGCTGGCGCAGGTGGCCGATGCCCCGTTCGCGCGCCATGTGCGCTTCGCCAACCAGTTCGCTGGCCGTTCGACCGAGAAGGAAGGCGCCGCTGCAGCGATGCCGCGCTTCACCCCGGCCGACGCAGAAGTGAAGTAGATCCACGCCCTGCGTGGATGAACGAGCCCGGGCATGCAGATGCCCGGGCTTTTTCATGGTTCCTCCGCACGCCGCAACAGCCGCCCCGCTGCTATCGCCAGCAGCGCCACGCCGGCAGCCACCATGCCCAGCGAGCCCAGGCCCCAGCGCTCGATGGCACCGCTACCGAGCAGCGCGCCCAGCCCGATACCGGCATTGGCCGCCGACACGTTCAAGGTGCCGGCCAGCGCCTGGGCCTGCGGCGCCGCACGCATCACCCGTACCTGGCACAGCGGGAACAGCGCGGTATGCGCCACGCCCCACAGCGCCAGTGCGATCAACGCCCACGCGCCGTGTAAGGTCAGTCCAATGCTGCCCAGCACGCCCAGCGCCAGCACTGCGCAGAACACCAGCGTCGCGCCCAGTGGTGCACGATCCACCCAACGCCCGCCCAGTGCATTGCCGAGCAAGCCGACCGCGCCGAAGCCCATCAGCCACCAGCCCACCTGCGCGGCGGGAACCTGCAACAGGCGTTCGAGTACATCGGCCAGATAGGTATAGGCGGCGAACATCGCGGTGAACACCAGCACCGACAGCAGCACGTTGCCGAGCAGCCAGGGCTGGCGCAGCACGCGTGCCTGCTCGCGCAGCGCGCGACGCGGTCCGGCCTCGGTGTCCGGCATCCACAGCGCCAATGCCACCGACATCAACAGCGACAAAGCGGCCAGCAACCAGAAGCTGCCGCGCCAGCCGATGGCGTCGGCGGCCAGCGTCCCCAGCGGGATACCGAACAGCATTGCGGCGGTGATGCCCAGATACACCCGCGCCACTGCGCGCCCGCCCTGCCCCGCAGGTGCCAGTTGCGCGGCGGTTTCACTGGCGGTGCCCCAGAACACCGGCAGCGCCAGTGCCGGCAGCACCCGTGCCAGCGCCAGCAGCCACGGCTGCGTGGCCATCGCGGCCAGCGCATTGGAGCCGGCGAACAGCAGCAGGATGGCCACGAACAAGCGGCGCCGGTCGACGTGTGAGAGCAGCGCGGTCAGGGGTGGCCCGGCCAGCATCACGGTGAACGCAAACAGGGTGACCAGGTAACCGGCTCGGGCGATGCCCAGGCCGAGGTCGCGCGCCAGGGCCGGCAGCAGGCCGACGATCAGGAACTCGGTGGTGACGATGACGAAGGCGGACACCGCCAGCAGAACGACCGACAGGCCTGCGCGGACGTTGCCGTGTGCAGCGGGCATGGGGGAATCGAGGGAGGCCATGTAAGTGGGTGCAGGAACAGGGGCCGCCAGCCTATTTCCTCCCCGGGTTCCTATTACTGCTATGTTTTCCACCCATTCCGGACAGAATTTCCCAATGCTTCCCACCGAGCGCCTGCGCGGCATCGAGGCCTTCGTCGCCACCGCCGAGGCCGGCAGTTTCACCACTGCCGCCGAGCGCCTGCACCTGACCAGCTCGGCGGTGGGCAAGACCATCGCGCGGCTGGAGGCGCGACTGGGCGCGCGGTTGTTTGAACGCAGCACCCGACGCTTGCGCCTGACCGAGGCCGGCGAAGGTTTCCATCGCACCTGCGTGCGGGTGCTGGGTGAGCTGGCCGATGCCGAATCGGTGCTGGCCGCGCACGCCGATGCGCCGGTGGGCCGCCTGCGCGTGGATGCACCGGCCACCTTCGGCCGCCTGAAGGTCTGGCCGCTGCTGCTGCAGTTGGCCGACGAATTTCCGCACCTGCGGCCGCAGGTGACCTTCAGTGACCGCTTCATCGACCTGGCCGAGGATGGTATCGATCTGGCGGTACGCATCGGTGGACCGGAGCCACTGCCGGCCACGCTGGGCAGCCGCCTGCTCGGCCATGAACGACTGCGCTTCTGTGCGTCCCCGGCCTACCTGCAGCGACAGGGGCTGCCGGCATCCGCTGCCGAGCTGGCCGACCATGATGGCGTGCTGTTCGGCCGAGCCGACGGCAGCGTCGGCCCGTGGCAGGTCGCCGATGCCGGCAAGCGCAGCGCTCCGCTGCAGGCCCGCGCACGGTTGGTGGTCGGCAGCGCCGAGGCGCAGCTGGCAGCGGTCGAGGCCGGCTTCGGTATCGCCCAGTTGGCCTCCTGGCTGGTCGACGACGCATTGGCACGCGGCAGCCTGGTGTCGATCCTGCCGGCGCTGGACTGCCCCGGCCTGCCGTTGCGCCTGCTGTGGCCGCAGGGCCGGCAGCGGCTGCCGCGCGTGGACGTGGCACTGGACCGGCTCGGCGCCGGCCTGCGGATCGATCCCGCACGGTGACCCGGCTGCGGCCACCTGTCGCATTGCCCATGCAGCGCCCCTCGCCCACCATCCGCGCAGCTTCCTTGCTCGGGCAGGACATGGACGGATTCCCCTGGTTGCTGGCTGCCGCCGCCGGTAGTGCCATTGCGGCCCTGTTGCATATCGGCTGCATCGCCTTCGGCGCTCCCTGGTACAGATGCTTCGGTGCTGGCCCACGCATGGTCCGGCTGGCGCAGGCCGGGCATTGGTGGCCGCCGCTGATGACTGCCGGCATCACCGCCGTGCTGGTGGGCTGGACCCTGTATGCCCTGGCCGGCGCCGGCTGGCACTCGCCACTGCCGGCCAGCCGCTGGGTGCTGCCCGCCATCGCTGCAGTGTTGCTGCTGCGCGCGGCGATGGGCTTCGGCCTGGCGCTGTTCCGCCCCGGCTACAACGGCGCGCGCTTCTGGGCGATCAGCTCGCTGGTCTGCCTGGGTCTGGGGCTGGCCTTCGCCGTGGGTACCCGGCAGGCCTGGCAGAGCCTGGGTTAGCCGGCCACGATCACCCGCCCCTGGGGGCGGCGGAAGCAACCGTCAAGCATCTGCTGATGCCGGTACGGCATGAGGTCGGTGCCGATCGGCCTGAACCGGACCGCGCCCGACACGGCCGTACCGCCGCCCGCGCCCTACAATGGGCGCATGCAGATCGGCCCGTACACCATTGCCCCCAACGTCGTGCTGGCGCCCATGGCCGGCGTCACCGACAAGCCCTTCCGCCTGCTGTGCAAACGGCTGGGCGCGGGCCTGGCCGCCTCGGAAATGACCATCAGCGACCCGCGCTTCTGGAACACGCGCAAGTCGATCCACCGCATGGACCATGACGGCGAACCGGCACCGATCAGCGTGCAGATCGCCGGCACCGAGCCGCAGCAGCTGGCCGAGGCTGCGCGCTACAACGTGGACCACGGCGCGCAGATCATCGACATCAACATGGGTTGCCCGGCCAAGAAGGTGTGCAATGCCTGGGCCGGCTCGGCGCTGATGCGCGACGAGCAGCTGGTGGCGCGCATCCTCGAAGCGGTGGTCAACGCGGTGGACGTGCCGGTCACGCTGAAGATCCGCACCGGCTGGGACTGCGACCACCGCAATGGCCCGCTGATCGCGCGCATTGCCGAGGACAGCGGCATCGCCGCGCTGGCCGTGCATGGCCGCACCCGCGACCAGCATTACACCGGCCAGGCCGAGTACGGCACCATCGGCGAGATCAAGGCCGCGCTGCGCATCCCGGTGATCGCCAACGGCGATATCGATTCGCCGCAGAAGGCCGCCTTGGTGCTGAAGCAGACCGGCGTGGATGCGGTGATGATCGGCCGCTCCGCGCAGGGCCGGCCGTGGATCTTCCGCGAGGTGGCGCATTACCTGGCCACCGGCGAGGAACTGCCGCCGCCGTCGCTGGCCGAGGTGCGCGACATCCTGCTCGGCCACCTGCATGCGCTGCATGCGTTCTATGGCGAACCGCAGGGCGTGCGCATCGCGCGCAAGCACCTGGGCTGGTATGCCAAGGACCGGCCGGAGAATGCTGCCTTCCGCGCGGTGGTCAACCGCGCCGAAGACCCGCAGAGCCAGATCGCGCTGACCACCGAGTACTTCGATCGCCTGATCGCGGGGGAACCGGCGATGCCTTCCGCCGCCTGACTGCGCCAGCCGCCTCGTAACCTGCCCGCCTGCCTTGATCCGTAGAGTCGAGCTTGCTCGACTGGCTTTCCCGAACAGTCGAGCAAGCTCGACTGTTCGGGAA
>NZ_JASJSU010000064.1:3005-22217 GCF_030237045.1 Stenotrophomonas maltophilia group sp. Smal17 | reverse complement strand
GTGGGCGGCGTGGCCGCCCTTCTTGACCCGGCGGACGATGACGGTGGGCTTGTTCTCGGCCATGGCTTACTTGACCGTCTTCAGGTGCTGCTCGAAATCGGAGAAGGCCGGGCGCACGTTCGACGGCAGCGTCTTGCGGGCGAATTCCAGCGCGATCTTCGGGTTGTAGCCGCGCAGGCAGGCCAGCAGGGCGGTCTTTACCGACTCGTAGATGCGGCTGTCCTGCTCGGCACGGGCTTCCATCGCCGCCGCCATCGGGCCGACGAAGCCGTAGCCCAGCAGGATGCCGAGGAAGGTGCCAACCAACGCGCCGGCCACGTGGCCACCGACCTCGACGATGTCGCCGCCGATCGAGCCCATGGTGATGACGATGCCGAGCACTGCGGCGACGATGCCGAAACCGGGCAGTCCGTCGGCGACCTTGGTCAGCACCTGCGACGGCGCCATGGCCTCGGCATGGTGCTTTTCCAGCTCCAGTTCCAGCAGCGGCTCCAGTTCGTGCGGCTCGATGTTGCTGCCGATCATCAGGCGCAAACAGTCGGTGATGAAGTCGATCAGGTGGTGGTCGGCCTGCACCTTGGGGTAGTTGCCGAACAGCGCGCTCTCGGCCGGACGCTCGACATGGTCTTCCAGCGCCATGAAGCCTTCGCGGCGCGCCTTGTTGAGCAGTTCGTACAGCAGGCTGAGCACATCGATGTAGTCCTGCTGCTTGTAGCGCGGGCCCTTGAACACGCCGACCATGGCCTGCAGGGTCTGCTTGACCGTCTTGGCCGGGGTGCCGACCAGGAACGCGCCCAGTGCGGCACCGCCGATGATGACCAGCTCGTAGGGTTGCCACAGCGCCCCCAGCCGACCGTGTGCGCCGAGGTAGCCGCCCAGCACGCTGATGATGACGACCAGGAATCCAACGATGATGAGCATGGCGCGACGCAAGGAGCGGGGATATCTCCTTGTCGGCCCTTCACCTGGTTTTCTGAAGAGGGAATTCTGTGAAATCGGTCGGCGGGGTGTTTCAGCCCGCCACACCGGCCTCCGCACCGCCACGCCGCAGCGGATCAGGCCACGGCTCGCCATTGCCGGTGAACGAAAGTGAGACCGAGTTCAGGCAGTGGCGCTCGTAGGTGGGCGGCGGGCCGTCCGGGAACACATGGCCCAGATGGCTGCCACAGCGGGCGCAGGTGATCTCGGTGCGGACCATGCCGTGGCTGGTGTCGCGGATCTCGCGCACATGCGCCGGGTCGAACGGGGCGAAGAAGCTGGGCCAGCCGGTGCCGGAATCGAACTTGGTGCTGGAGCGGAACAGCGGCAACGCGCACAGCCGGCAGCAGTAGACGCCCTCGCGCTTGTTGTCGAGGAAGACCCCGCAGAACGGCGCTTCGGTGCCGTGCTGCAGCAGCACGCGGCGCTCCTCGCTGCTGAGGCCGGCAATCAGCGCCTCGGTCTGGGTGGCGGTGGGGGGCGTCAGGTCGAAGGCAGTCATGCCGGCTCTCCGTGGGTGATGGCCTGGGGATGCCTGCGGAAATGGGGGTGGCGGCGAGGCCTTGCAAGTGTGATGGCCGTTCATGGGCGGCACACAGGCGCAGGCGCAAGGTGAACGCGATCCACGCCGGAGCGTGCCATGAAACCGACCCTTCCCCTGCTGCTGATCGCCCTGCTGCCCGCGCTGGCGCTGGCCCAGGTGCCCACTGCCGACCCGACCGCCACCCGCAGTACCACCACCGTGGCACCCGCGCCGGTGGTACCGCCGCCGCAAGCGGCCCGCCCGCAGCCCCAGGTGCTGCCGTCACCGCAGCCGGCGCAGCCGATCCGGTCCACCGGCCCGGCCCAGGTTGCCCCGGCACCGGCGCCGAAGCCGGCCGACAAGGTCTATGACCGCAATGGCCGCATCGTCCCCGGTGTGCGCCCGGCCGGTCCCAACCGCGTGTTCGATTCGCGCACCGGCCGCTATTACGACAGCGTGCCGCAGGGCGACGGACAGCAGATCCGCTAGCGCCGGCCTGAACGCACGAAAACAACCGCGTGCGGATCACTGCTTTTTCGCCTGCGATTAACCGTTCCGGGACCACTTTGACGGTGCGCCGGCATCCCGTCGTCGCATGTCCTTCGTCCATTGGATCGCGATCATGAAAAACCAGCAGAACCGTCATCCCGGCAAGGAACCGCAGGGCCGCAACCCGCAGCAGCAACAGCAACAGCAACAGCAACAACAACAGATGGATCAGCAGCAGCACAAGGGCAGCAAGCAGCAGGAGCAGCGCTCGCAGAAGCACCCGCAGCAGCGCTGACGGGCCCGGGGTCGGATCCCGCATTGCGGGCTCTGGCCCCAACCGCGTTGAGCCCTCAGTCCGGAATCGGCAGGCTCAGCGTCTCCTTCACTTCTTCCATCACGATGTAGCTCTTCGATTCGCGCACATGCGGCAGGGTCAGCAACGTGCTGCCGAGCAGCTTGCGATAGGAGGCCATCTCGCTGATCCGCGCCTTCAGCAGGTAATCGAAGTCGCCTGACACCAGGTGGCACTCCAGCACGTTGGGCAGCTTCAGCGCCGCGCGCCGGAATTCCTCGAAGATGTCGCCGGACTTGTAGGCCAGGCTGATCTCCACGAACACCAGCAGGCTGGCCTTCACCGCCGCCGGGTCGAGGTGGGCGTGATAGCCGGTGATCACCGCTTCGCGTTCCAGCCGGCGCACGCGCTCGGTGCACGGGGTGGTGGACAGGCCGACCCGCTCACCCAGTTCGGTGAAGGAAATGCGGCCCTCGGCCTGCAGGATGCGCAGGATCTTGCGGTCGATCTTGTCCAGTTCGCGGGTACGGGTGGCCATGGCCGTCAACCTTGGGGAATGAATTGCAGGAGAACATCCTGCCGGTTGATTTCAAATCAGGCAAATCAACTGGTATTGGCTGTCTATACTTCCCCAATTATGGTCCCGGCACGCTCCAGTGCAGGGAATGATCGGGTTGGAGAAGTCCCATGCGAGTCCTAGTTCTCGGCAGCGGCGTGATCGGCACCACCAGTGCCTGGTACCTGCGACAGGCCGGGTTTGAAGTCACGGTCATCGACCGCCAACCCGGTCCGGCGCTGGAAACCAGCTTCGCCAATGCCGGGCAGCTGTCGTTCGGCTACACCTCGCCGTGGGCAGCGCCGGGCGTGCCGAAGAAGGCCATCGGCTGGCTGTTCGAGAAGCACGCGCCGCTGGCCATCAAGCCGGGCATGGACCTGGCCCAGTACCGCTGGCTGTGGCAGATGCTGCGCAACTGCACCCACGAGCGCTATGCGATCAACAAGGCACGCATGGTGCGCATGTCCGAGTACAGCCGCGACTGCCTGAACGAGCTGCGCGCGCAGGTCGGCATCGAGTTCGAGGGCCGTGACCTGGGCACCACCCAGCTGTTCCGCACCCAACAGCAGCTGGACGCCTCGGCGCAGGACATCGAGATCCTGGCCCAGTACGGCGTGCCGTACGAAGTGCTGGACCGCGCCGGCATCATCCAGGCCGAACCGGCCCTGGCCCATGTCGATGGCCTGGTCGGCGCGCTGCGCCTGCCGCGTGACCAGACCGGCGACTGCCAGCTGTTCACCCGCCGCCTGGCGCAGATGTGCGTGGATGCCGGCGTCGAGTTCCGTTTCGACCAGGACATCACCGGCCTGGAGTTCGATGGCGACCGCATCAGCGGCGTGCGCATCGGCGGCACGCTGGAAACCGCCGACCGCTTCGTGGTCGCGCTGGGCAGCTACTCGCCCGCGCTGGTGGCACCGCTGGGCATGCGCCTGCCGGTGTACCCGCTGAAGGGCTACTCGCTGACCCTGCCGATCACCGATCCGGCGATGGCGCCGACCTCGACCATCCTTGATGAGAGCTACAAGGTGGCGGTGACCCGCTTCGACGACCGTATCCGTGTCGGTGGCATGGCCGAGGTTGCAGGCTTCGACCTGTCGCTGTCGCAGCGCCGTCGCGAAACCCTGGAGTTGGTCGTCAGCGACCTGTACCCGAAGGGCGGCGACCTGTCGCGCGCGCAGTTCTGGACCGGCCTGCGCCCGGCCACGCCGGACGGTACGCCGGTGATCGGCGCCACACCGTTCCGCAACCTGTACCTCAATACCGGCCACGGCACCCTGGGCTGGACCATGGCCTGTGGCTCGGGCCGCTACCTGGCCGACCTGATGAGCGCGCGCCAGCCGCAGATCAGCACCGAGGGCCTGGATATTTTCCGCTACGGCCAGTACGGTCACGCGCCGCAACATGAGAACCGCACATGCGTCCTGCCCGCGCGCTGATCGATCTGGGCGCCCTGCGCAGCAACTACCGGCTCGCCCGTGAACTGGGCGGTGGCAAGGCCCTGGCGATCATCAAGGCCGATGCCTACGGCCACGGTGCGGTGCGCTGTGCACAGGCGCTGGAAGGCGAGGCCGATGGTTTCGGCGTGGCCACCATCGAAGAGGCGCTGGAACTGCGCCAGGCCGGCATCCGCGCGCCGATCCTGCTGCTGGAAGGCATCTTCGAGCCGAGCGACATGGGGCTGGTGGCCGAGCACGATTTCTGGTTCGCAGTGGGCTCACCGTGGCAGCTGGAGGCGCTGGCTGCCTTCGACAGCCCGCGCCCGCTGACGGTGTGGCTGAAGCTGGACAGCGGCATGCATCGCCTGGGCCTGGACGTGGACAGCTTCCGTGCCGCGCATGCGCGCCTGTCGGCACTGCCGCAGGTCGAGCGCATCGTGCTGATGACCCACCTGGCGCGAGCCGACGAGCTGGACAGCGAACGTACCCATGAGCAGGCGGCGACCTTCGCCCGCGCCATCGACGGCCTGTCCGGCGAGACCAGCGTGTGCAATTCGCCGGCGCTGCTCGGCTGGCCGGATGTGCGCAGCGACTGGGTGCGCCCGGGCCTGATGCTGTACGGCGCCAACCCGCTGCCGGAGGCTTCGGAGATCACTGCGCGGCTGCGCCCGGTGATGACCATGCAGTCGAAGGTGATCGCCGAGCGCTGGATCGAGGCCGGCGAGCCGGTGGGCTATGGCGCCCGCTTCGTGGCGAAGTCGCGCACCCGCGTGGGTGTGGTCGCGCTGGGTTACGCCGACGGGTATCCGCAGTTCGCCCCGAACGGCACCCCGGTGCTGATCGACGGCCAGCCCGGTGGCCTGATCGGGCGCGTGTCGATGGACATGTTGACCGTGGACCTGACCGCGCATCCGCAGGCCGGCGTCGGCAGTGTCGTGGAACTGTGGGGTGCCGCGCCGACGTTGTCTGAACTGGCACCGCGCTGTGGCGTAAGTGCCTATCAGCTGCCCTGTGCGGTCAAGCGCGTGGCGCGCGTATATCAGGAGTGAGGTGCTGCCGGCCAGCGGCCGGCACTATCTGGATGCATGGCGTCCACGGCTCTGGTAGCGGCCGACCTTGGTCGGCGCTTTGAATGCGTGTCGACCAAGGTCGACACCTGCCAGAGCCGAGCGCGGCGCGGAATTACCGCGCTGCGGTCGCCTGGCTGGTCAGCTGACGCTTCACCCAATCATCGATCAGGCGCTTCTCGTAGCGCAGCGGATCGCTTTCGCTCCTCAGCCCCAGGTTGTGCAGGTAGCCGCTGTCGCTCAGCTTGGCTTCGCCCTCATCGACGATGCGGCCGCTGGCATCCTTCAGCGTGTACTGCAGGGTGATCCGCGGCGGATAGATGTCGCGCATGATCCGGATGTCGCTGCCGCGCGGGCCGTGCCAGGGCTCATAGTCGCCGGCACGCTTGATGTCGACCAGGGTCACGTCCAGGGTCTGCCCGGACTGCAGCGGCTTGGCCGCCGTGGTCTGCACGTAGCGGGCCAGCTGCTGCACCCAGTCGCCACGTTCGGCTTCGAAGCGGTTGGTGCTGCGGCGGATTTCGGTGAAACCGGCCGGATCGTCCCACTTCACGCTGACCGGGCCATCGGCCTGCAGCGCGCGTGGGGCCTGCGGATCGGTGACGGTACGCGGCGCGGCGTTCGCGGCGCCGGCCATGAGGGCGCCTGCCAGCAGCAGGGCGGTGGCCAATGTGCGGTTCATGACGGTCTCCTGCGCCCCATCGTTGGGGACGGTTCTGTCTATCTATGGATCGAGTGTGATCCCGCTTCCGGGCCACCGCAACGGCCGATTGCGTCATGCGCAAGAGCGGTTGCCGCCAATTCATCGTCGTCAACCCTGACTGACGGCGCTTGACGCTGTGAATACGCTCTCTGGAAGATGCTGTGTCTCCAATCCGGCCCGTCCAGACGCCCTTGTCCACACTGCCGCCCCTAGTGGAGCGCCCACCGTTGATGGTGCCGGCGCCCGAACCCGACCTGCATCATGGCGTGCTTGAGCGCATCAACGCCGGCTTCTGCGTGATCCAGGTGCTGTTCGAGGGCGATCGTGCGGTCGACTATCGCTTCATCGAGGTCAACGATGCCTTCGAGCGCCATACCGGGCTGAAGGATGTACGCGGCCAGCGCATGAGCCTGCTGGAGCCGAACCACGAGGAAGACTGGTTCCGCATCTACGGCGAGGTCGCCCGCAGCGGCCGCCCGGCGCAGTTCGAGATGGAGGCGCGCGCGCTGGGCCGCTCGTTCGCGGTCGATGCGGTGCGCGTGGGTCGTCCCGGCGAAGACAAGGTCGGCATCCTGTTCTTCGACATCACCGCGCGCAAGCAGATGGAAGTGGAACTGGGCGAGAGCGAAGCCCGTTTCAGCGCACTGGCCGATGGCCTGCCGATGCCGGTGTGGGTGCTGGACGAGCGCGGCCACGCCCGTTTCGTCAACAGTGCCTTCAGTGAGTTCTTCGGTGGTGACGAAACGCGCGTACCGGAAGATGTGTGGCGTGGCCTGGTTCATCCGGATGACGCCTCGGTGTTCGAGTACGAACTGCAGGAGGCGCTGAAGGCGCAGCGCTCGATGCATGCCCTGGTGCGTGCGCGCCGCGCCGATGGCCAGTGGCGCTGGCTGGAAATGAACGCCCGGCCGCGCTTCTCGCGCATGGGACGCTTCATCGGCCTGGCCGGCAGCAGCCCGGACGTGACCGAACGCCGCGAGATCGAGCTGGCCCGCGAGGAACTGCTGCAGTCCGAGCGCGCCGCGCGCAGTGCCGCGGAAAACATGGCGCGGCTGAAGGACGAATTCCTGGCTACGCTGTCGCACGAGCTGCGCACGCCGCTGACTACCATCCTGGGCTGGAGCGAGTTGCTGCTGCAGCGCGTGGACAACACCAGCCCGCTGTTCAAGGGCCTGAACGTGATCGCCAACAGCGCCGGCGCGCAGAAGCGGCTGATCTCGGACATGCTCGACCTCAGCAGCATGCTGCTGGGCAAGGTGCAGCTGGAAGTGGAAGTGCTGGACCTCAATCTGCTGCTTGGCGAAGCCATCGGCGCGCAGGAACTGGTAGCTGAAGGCAAGGCGCTGGACGTTCACCTGCAACTGCCCGAGCAGCCCAGCCTGGTGCTGGGCGATGCCACCCGCCTGCAGCAGGTGCTGTGGAACCTGCTCTCCAATGCCATCAAGTTCACCCCGGCCGAAGGCCGCATCGACCTGCAGCTGCAGGCCGACGGCAACCACTGGGTGATCACCGTGCATGACACCGGCGACGGTATCGCGCCTGAATTCCTCAATCACCTGTTCAGCCGTTTCCGCCAGGCCGATGGCACCACCACGCGCCGTCACGGTGGCCTGGGCCTGGGCCTGGCGATCGTGCAGCAGCTGGTCGAGCTGCATGGCGGCACCGTGACCGCCGCCAGCGAAGGCCACGGCCACGGCGCCACCTTCACCGTGCGGCTGCCGCAGCACCTTCCCGATGCCGAGCGCCGTCCACTGCGCGAAGTGATCAGCGGGCCGATCCTGGAACCGGTGATCGTCGAGCCGTATCCGCTGCGCGGCATGCATGTGCTGGCGGTGGAAGACCAGCCGGAAGTGCTGGAGTACCTGCGACGCATGCTGGAAGAGCAGGGCGCCAGTGTCTCCGCGGCCAGTTCGGCCGGCGAGGCGCTGGCGCTGCTGGCCGACACCGGCCACCTGCAGTACCACGTGATGCTGACCGACATCGGCATGCCGGGCATGGATGGCTATGGCCTGGTGCGTACGCTGCGCGAGGACATGGGGGTGGATGCGGCGACCCTGCCGGCGGTGGCGGTGACCGCGCTGGCGCGCGCCGATGACCGCCGCCGCGCGCTGGCATCGGGCTTCCAGGAACACGTGGCCAAGCCCTATTCGGTGGCGCAGCTGGTGGCCGCCGTACGCAAGGTGCAGGTGCCGCGCGCAGACAGCGCGCTGCACTGAGCATTCACGGCCGATCGGCGACCCTGCATGCAGGAGGTCGCCGATGTCCCGCACAGCTCCCCGTATCCATACCGATCCGGCGCAGATCGCGCGCCTGGAAGCCCTGCTACCACAGCTGGAAGGTGAAACGCAGGTGCAACTCACCCTGCATGACGGTCGCCGCCTGCTGGGCACGGTGGCGGTCAAGCCCACCGTCCAGCAATACCGCAACGCTGCGGGCGATGAAGGCAGCAATGGTCAGCTGCGCCTGGATGACTACGACACGCCGGTGCAGCAGCACCACGTCTGGCTGGATGAGATCGCCAGCGTAGACCGCCTGCCACCCAGGGCGCCTTGATCCGATGTAGCGCCGAGCCCTCGCTCGGCGCTACCGCCCGAGCGCTGGCTCGGGCGCTACAGGGGTGTCAATGCTCGAACAGCGTGGGCGTCGCCTCGAAGCGGCGCGCATAGGCGCGTTCTTCCGCGACCCGGGCTACCTCATCGTCGGCCAGGTCTGGCGCGCCGTACACCGCATAGGCCACGCTGCCGTCGGCGCCATGGCCGACCTGGTGCAGCCGGTAGCGCGAGTGGCCGCCGCCGGTGTCCTCGGGGTAGTGCACGGGCGGATGGCTGCCTTCCAGGTCCATTTCACTGTTGTCGACCACGCCACCGACGAACAAGGCTCGCATGCAGGTTCTCCTGGGTTTCCGGGGGGAGCCTCTACCCTGAACGTTTCAATGTTGCTGGCACATCAAGGCCCCGTTCGGGTTTCGCAAAGTGGCCCGCCGGGGCCGGACCGGCCAAGCCGGTACAATGGACGGCCCTCACGCTTGAAGTACCCGCGCCGATGGCCTCCAGCGACGACGCCCCCCTGCAGACCCTGTTCCTGCCGTTCTCCCAAGGTGCCCTGCGCTGGCCGGAGGGCCCGGTGGCCTTCCTGCGTGCCCGCGACGGCTGGCCGTTGCGCGAAGCGGCGGGCAACCGCGAGGTGCACTGCGAGCAGAGCTTCGCCCCGTTCGCGCAGCCGCTGCAGCAGGCCGCCGGCTGGACCGTCAGCGGCCAGCTGGATGACGTGGCCGGCAAGGGCCGCTACCCGCTGGTGCTGGTGCTGCCGCCGCGCCAGCGTGAAGAGGCCCGTGCGCTGTTCGCCCGCGCGCTGGCGCTGGTGGCCGACGGCGGTCGCATCGTGGCCTGCCAGTCCAACAACGAAGGCGCACGCTCCGGCGAGGGCGACCTCAAGCAGCTGACCGGCCTCGGCGGCAGCCTGACCAAGAACCATTGCCGCGTGTACTGGACCGCGCCGATGCAGGGCCAGCACGATGCCGACCTGGCCAGGCGCTGGTCGGCGCTGGACGCGGTGCGCCCGATCGTCGGCGGCCGTTTCCTCAGCCGCCCGGGGGTGTTCGCCTGGGATCGCATCGATCCGGCCTCGGCATTGCTGGCCGAGCACCTGCCGGCCGACCTGGCCGGGCGTGCCGCCGACCTCGGAGCCGGTTATGGCTACCTGTCGCGCGAGCTGCTGGAGCGCTGCCCGAAGATCACCGCGCTGGACCTGTACGAGGCCGAGCAGCGCGCGCTGGCCCTGGCCGAACTGAACCTGGCGCCGACGCCGCGCCCGCTGCCGCTGCGTTTCCTGTGGCGTGACGTCACCGCCGGCATCGAGCCGGGCTACGACGTGATCATCAGCAACCCGCCGTTCCACACACCGTCGCGGGCCGATCGCCCGGACATCGGCCAGCGCTTCATCGCCGTGGCCGCGCAGGCGCTGCGCCCGGGCGGGCGGCTGTACGTGGTGGCCAACCGCCACCTGCCGTACGAGCACACCCTCAACGACAGCTTCGGCGCAGTGCGCGTGGTTGCCGAGCGCGACGGTTTCAAGCTGGTTGAAGCGGTGAAGGGGAAGGGCCGATGAAGCTGGTCAAGCACATCGCCAACCTGGGCTATGGCAGCCGCAAGCAGGTGCAGTGGATGTTCCGCGAGGGCCGCGTGACCGATGCCGACGGTGAGGTGCTGTATGCCGACGACCAGGTGCCGCACGAGGCCATCCGCGTTGACGGCGAGCCGCTGGATCCGCCGGTGGGGCTGTCGATCGCGCTGCACAAGCCGGCCGGCTACACCTGTTCGACCAAGGACACCGGCCGCCTGATCTACGACCTGCTGCCGCCGCGCTTCCGCGACCGCGACCCGGTGCTGTCCACGGTCGGCCGCCTCGACCGCGATACCAGTGGCCTGCTGCTGCTGACCGACGATGGCGGCCTGCTGCACCGGATCATCTCGCCGAAGTCGAAGCTGCCCAAGGTCTACGAAGTGGAACTGAGCGACGACCTGCGCGGCGATGAGGTGGCCCTGTTCGCCAGCGGCACGCTGATGCTGGAGTCCGAGAAGACGCCCCTGCTGCCGGCTGAACTCGAGGTGCTGGATGCGCGCCGCGCGCGCCTGGTGCTGCACGAAGGCCGCTACCATCAGGTACGCCGCATGTTCGCCGCCACCGGCAACCACGTGCAGGCCCTGCACCGCAGCCGCGTTGGCGGGCTGGACCTGCAGGGGCTGGACGAAGGGCAATGGCGGCAGCTCACCTCCACCGACCTGGATACGCTGTTCGCTCCATGACCACTATCGCTGCGCTGCCGTTCCTGCCCGACGCCGTCATCTTCGACATGGACGGCCTGATGATCGACAGCGAGCGGGTCGCGCTGGCCTGCTGGAGCGAGGCCGCCGATGAGTTCGGGCTGGGCCTGGACGAGGCGGTGTTCCTGCGCATGGTTGGCCTCGGCGATCGTGACACGCACGCGCTGCTGCGCGCGCAGGGCATCGAAGACAGCGTGATCGAAGCGGTCGCGGCACGCTGCCATGACCTGTATGAAGCTCGCACTCAGACCGGCCTGCCGCTGCGGCCGGGCATCCTGGAGCTGCTGGAACTGCTGAAGGCGCACGCGGTTCCGCGCGCGGTGGCGACCACCACGCGGCAGCCTCGCGCCAACCGCAAGCTGGCCGCGGCCGGCCTGCTGCCGTACTTCGATGCGGTGATCACCAGTGGCGACGTGGCGCGGCCGAAGCCGGCGCCGGATATCTACCTGTTGGCCGCGCAGCGGCTGGGACAGGCGCCGGAGCGCTGCCTGGCGCTGGAGGACTCACCGGCCGGAACGCGCGCCGCATTGGCGGCCGGCATGACCGTGATCCAGGTGCCGGACCTGGTGCACCCGGACGAAGAGTTGCGCGCACTGGGCCATCGCATCGTCGGCTCGCTGGTGGACGCGCACGCATTGCTGCTGCCGCTGCTGCCGAAATAAGGTGGGTGCCAACCGCACCTGACGGTGGATGCCAACCTTGGTTGGCACACTTCACCGCTCTGGTGGATGCCAACCTTGGTTGGCACACCCCAATGCCCCGGTGGGTGCCGACCGTTGGTCGGCACACCTTCCCCTCACACCCGCCCGAACACCAGGGCGGCGTTGGTGCCACCGAAGCCGAAACTGTTGGACATCACCGTATCCAGCCTCTGCCCGCGGCTTTCGCGCAGGATCGGGAAGCTCTCCACCTTCGGGTCCAGCTCGGCGATGTTGGCTGAACCGGCAACGAAGCCGTCGCGCATCATCAGCAGGCAGTAGATCGCCTCGTGCACGCTGGCCGCGCCCAGCGAATGGCCGGACAACGCCTTGGTCGAGGACAGCGGTGGCACTGCATCGCCGAACACTTCGCGGATCGCGTTGAGCTCGGTGACGTCGCCCAGCGGGGTCGAAGTGCCGTGGGTGTTGAGGTAGTCCAGCGGGCGATCAATGCCCTGCAGCGCCATCTTCATGCAGCGCACGGCGCCTTCGCCGGACGGCGCCACCATGTCGGCACCATCGGAGGTCACGCCGTAGCCGATCAGTTCGGCATGGATGTGCGCACCGCGTGCGACGGCGTGGTCGTAGTCCTCCAGCACCAGCATGCCGCCGCCACCGGCGATGACGAAGCCGTCGCGGTCCTTGTCGTACGGGCGCGAGGCGCTGGCCGGGGTCTCGTTGAAGCTGGTGGACAGCGCGCCCATCGCGTCGAACATCACGCTCATCGACCAGTGCAGGTCTTCGCCGCCACCGGCGAACATGATGTCCTGCGCGCCGTGGCGGATCATGTCCGCGGCCGCGCCGATGCAGTGCGCCGAGGTCGCGCAGGCGGCCGACAGCGAGTAGCTGACGCCCTTGATCTGGTAGGCGGTGGCCAGGCAGGCCGAGACCGTCGAGCACATCGTGCGCGGCACCATGTACGGGCCGACCTTGCGCACGCCACGTTCGCGCAGCAGGTCGACCGCGCCGATCTGCCATTCACTGGAGCCGCCACCGGAGCCGGCGATCAGGCCGGTGCGCAGGTTGCTGACCTGCTCGGGGCTGAGCCCGGCATCGGCGATGGCATCGCGCATCGACAGGTAGGCAAAGGCCGCCGCATCGCTCATGAAGCGCTTCTGCTTGCGGTCGATCAGCGCGTCCAGGTCGAGGTCGACACGGCCGCCGACCTGGCTGCGCAGCCCGGCTTCGGCGTGGTCGGCCAGCGTGGTGATGCCCGAGCGGCCTTCGCGCAGCGCGGCCGAGACGGTATCCAGATCATTGCCGAGGCAGGACGTGATGCCCATGCCGGTGATGACGACGCGACGCATCAGAAGCTCCCGGTTTCAGTGAACAGGCCGACGCGCAGGTCGCGCGCGCTGTAGATTTCGCGGTCATCCACGTACATGCGGGCGTCCGACTGGGCCATCACCAGCTTGCGGTTGATGACCCGGCTGATATCGATCTCGTAGCGCACGAGCTTGGCATCCGGCAGCACCTGGCCGGTGAACTTCACTTCGCCGCAGCCCAGCGCGCGGCCCTTGCCGGGGGCGCCCAGCCAGGTCAGGAAGAAGCCGGTCAGCTGCCACATGGCATCCAGGCCCAGGCAGCCGGGCATCACCGGGTCGCCGATGAAATGGCAGCCGAAGAACCACAGGTCCGGGCGGATATCCAGTTCGGCGCGTACCATGCCTTTGCCATGTGGTCCGCCGTCCTCGCGGATTTCGGTGATGCGGTCGAACATCAGCATCGGATCGTTGGGCAGACGGCCGGCGGCGGCGCCGAACAGTTCACCGCGTGCGCTGGCCAGCAGCTGGTCGCGGTTGAACGCGTGGAGACGAGTCATGGAAAGCGCAATCCTGGAAGCGAAAACGAGGCAACAATCCGTCGAGGATGCACGACGGTTGCAGCGGGAATCAAACCGCCGCACCGTACGCGTGCGTAGTGTTTTCCGCCCAGATCGCGCATCCCGTTGATGCACAACGACCATACTTCGCCGTTTGGACCGGTACGGTACGGGTATGATGTCGGCCAACCATGAACGCACTGCGCAAGATCATCCACGTCGACATGGACGCCTTCTACGCGTCGGTGGAGCAGCGCGACGATCCGTCACTGCGTGGCAAGCCGGTGGTCGTGGCATGGCGCGGCGCCCGCTCGGTGGTGTGTGCGGCCTCCTACGAAGCCCGCGTGTTCGGCGTGCGCTCGGCGATGCCGGCGCTGCGTGCTGAACGCCTGTGTCCGGATGCGATCTTCGTGCCGCCGGACTTCTCGCGTTACAAGGCGGTGTCACGCCAGGTGCGCGAGATCTTCCTGCGCCATACCGATCTGGTCGAACCGCTGTCGCTGGACGAGGCCTACCTGGACGTGACCGAGCCGAAGAGCGGCATCGAGCTGGCCACCGATATCGCCCGCACCATCCGCACGCAGATCCGTGAAGAAACCCAGCTGACCGCTTCAGCCGGAATCGCACCGAACAAGTTCCTGGCCAAGATCGCTTCGGACTGGCGCAAGCCCGACGGCCAGTTCGTGATTCCACCGCAGCGTGTGGATGCGTTCCTGCTGCCGCTGCCGGTGAACCGGGTGCCCGGCGTGGGCAAGGTGATGGAAGGCAAGCTGGCCGCGCGCGGCATCGTCACCTGTGGTGACCTGCGGCAGTGGGCGCTGGTTGATCTGGAAGAGGCGTTCGGCAGCTTCGGCCGCAGCCTGTACAACCGCGCACGCGGTGTGGACGAGCGGCCGGTGGAACCGGACCAGCAGGTGCAGTCGATTTCTTCGGAGGACACCTTCGCCGAAGACCTGCTGCTGGAGGACCTGAGCGAGGCGATCGTGCAGCTGGCGGAGAAGACCTGGCATGCCACCCGCAAGACCGAGCGCGTCGGCCACACCGTGGTGCTGAAGCTGAAGACCGCGCAGTTCCGCATCCTTACCCGCAGCTTCACCCCGGAGCGCCCGCCGGAATCGATGGAAGAACTGCGCGACATCGCCCTGGCCCTGCGTGCCCGCGTCGACCTGCCGGCCGAAACCCGCTACCGCCTGGTGGGCGTCGGCCTGGGCGGTTTCCGCGAAAAGGAGCCGGTGGTGCAGGGCGAATTGTTCGAGCACGGAACGAACGATTCTGAAGGCAATTGATCGTTCGCCGTCGAACATTTCGATTCCGCAACGAACGGCAGTCGAGCATGGCTCGACTCTACAAAAAGCTACAGATCGCAGAGAACTGTCGAAGGCGGGGTGGGTCCGGTGGCGGGGGTGTCCGCGGCATGGATGCCGCGGCCAAGCCCCCCCCCCCCCCCCCCCCCCCCCCCCCCGCCAACCCACGGAACCTCGGCTTTTGACGTTGACGTTGCTTCGGCGGGTGCAGGGCGCAGCCCTGCAAAAGAAACCCCCCTACCTCATGGCCACTGCATCTCGCCCTTGGCCACCTTCGCACTCAGCTGCAGCGACTCCACCCCGGCCAGCTTCGGGTAGCGCGCCTGCATCGCCTTTACCAGCGCCGCACTGTCCCTGGCCCTTGCCGTCTCGGCATCGAAGGCGCGTATGTAATCTGCGGTGAAGCGCAGTGCACTGGCATCCAGCGCCGCACCCGGTGCGTAGTGCCCCGGCACCACCACTTTCGGCTTCAGTGCCTGCAGGCGCTGCAGGGTCTGCAGCCAGTCGGCGTGTGATTGCGGCGTCTGCGTATCGGCCATCCACACATGCTCGCCCGCCACTACCGGAATGCCGCCGACGATCGCGCGCAGCGACGGTACCCACAGCACGCTGCGGTCCGGGGTCGGGCCATCCAGGCCGATCAGCGGCAGGCGCTGGCCTTCCAGCTGCAGCGCGTCTTCCTCCAGCACCTGCGGCACCACGATGCGCGCGGGTACATCGGCCCCCATCTTCGGTCCCCAGTAGGCCAGCTTGCCGGCCTGGGTCTGCTGGATGTGGGCGACGGTCTGCGCGGTGGCGACGATGCGCGCCTGCGGGAACGCATCCTGCAGCGTGGCCAGGCCGAAGTAGTAGTCCGGATCGCCGTGGCTGATGTAGATCGTGGTCAGCTGCTTGCCGCTGGCGCGGATCAGGTCCACCAGCCTGCGCGCATCGCTGGCGCCGAACTGCGCATCGACCAGGATCGCGTCATGGCGGCCTTCGATCAGCACCGAGGACACCGAGAACATGGCCTGCGGGCCGGGATGGAAGGTCTGCAGGTGCAGCTGGGTTTTCGCCGCCATGGACGGCGACGCGGCGGCCGGTGCGGCCAACAGCGGGGCACTGGTGAAACTGGCGGCCAGGGCGAGGGGGAGCAGCAGGGCAGCGGTACGCATGGGGATGTCCTTGTGGGGATATCGTGCCGAGCATCGGCTCGGCGCTACAGGTGGGTAGCGGCAGGCCATGCCCGGCGAACGGGCAGGCCCGCGCACGCCATGATCAATACGCCGCAGTGATGATCTGCTTCGGGTACTTGTGTGCTTCCAGCTCGGCGACGAACGCAGCGCCATAGTCGGCGTAGCTGATGCGGCTGTGGCCGCTGGCATCGGCGAGGAACGCCTTGGGCTGCACGCGGTACTGGCCTCGCTCTTCACCCGGGCCGATTTCGGCGGCCGGCGAGAAGAAGGTCCAGTCCAGCTCCTCCACTGCCTGCAGGCGCTTGAAGGCTTCGCGGTGGGCCAGCGCGTACGGCTTGTAGGCCTCGGGGAAGTTTGGGGTATCCACCAGCTGCACGCCGGGGGCGACTTCCAGGCTGCCGGCACCGCCGACCACTACCAGGCGTGGCACGCCGGCCTTGCGCGCAGCGGCGGCCAGCTGTGCGGCGACCTCGCCGACGCGGCCGATGTCATCGCCCGGCCGCGGGCCGTAGGCGCTGGCCAGCACGTCGTGGCCGGTGATGGCGGCAACCAGCGCATCCGGGTCGTCCAGCGAAGCGATCACCGGATGCGCGCCGGCCAGCTCGGCCGGAAGATCCTGCGCGCTGCGCACGATGACGGTGAGTTCGTGGCCGTGGGCCAGCGCGTGGCGGGCGATCTGGCGGCCGATGTTGCCGGTGGAACCAACGAGGGCGATCTTCATGGCAGGACTCCGTGGGGCGGTGTGGGGTGGGAATGGGGCCACTCTAGGCCGCTGCAGTCGCTCGAAAAACAGCGTATAACGCGCTTGTTTGTTGCATGGATCGAGCATATGGACCGATTGACCGCCATGACTGTGTTCGTCGAGGTGGCCGAGCGCGGCAGCCTGACCGCGGCCGCCGAGGTGCTGGACATGTCGCGGGCGATGGTCAGCCGCTACCTGGCCGAGGTCGAAGGCTGGCTGGGGGCGCGCCTGCTGCACCGGACCACGCGCCGGGTCAGCCTGACCGGTCCCGGCGAAGCGGCGCTGGCGCGCTTCCGGCAGATGCTGGAGATCGGCGAGGCGCTGCAGGGCGAGCTGGCCAGCGATGATCCCGAGCCGCACGGCACGCTGCGGGTGACCGCCAGCGTGTCGTTCGGGCAGAGCCATCTGGCGCGCGCGGTGGCCGGTTTCGTCGCACGCCACCCGGCGGCGCGCATCGAGCTGCTGCTGGTCGACCGCACGGTGAACCTGGTGGAAGAGCGGGTGGACCTGGCGGTGCGCATCGCGCGCCAGATCGACCCCAGCCTGATCGCGCGGCGGCTGGCCACCTGCCGCTCGGTGCTGTGCGCGACGCCCTCCTACCTGCAGGCGCACGGCACGCCGACCGCCCCCGAGCACCTGGCCGCGCACAACTGCCTGACCCACCACTACGTCGGCAAGAGCCTGTGGCAGTTGCACCGCGACGGCCGTTCGCTGTCGGTGGCGGTGGGCGGCAACATCAGTGCCAACGAGGCCTCGCTGCTGCTGGAGGCGGTGCGGGCCGGTGCCGGCATCGCGATGCTGCCGACCTACCAGGTGGCGCCGCTGCTGCGCAGTGGCGAGCTGATCGAACTGCTGCCGGATTTCAGCCTGGACGAACTCGGCATTCATGCCGTGTACGCATCACGGCGCCAGCAGCCCGCTATCATGCGTCGATTCCTGGACTACCTGGGCGAGTGTTTCGCCAGCCCGGCCTTCCAGGACCTGGATTGGCGCCCGCCGGGCAAGGAGAACACATGAACCATGGACAGGCCTTGATCGACCACAACCGTGCTGCCTGGGACCGCCAGGCCAGCGAGGTGCGCGAATGGTCGCGCCCGGTTGAAAGCTCAACCATCGCCGCCGCGCGCGAAGGGCGCTGGCAGGTGCATCTGACGCCGCGTGCACTGCCGTTGGACTGGCTGGGCGATGTGCGCGGCCGCCGCATCCTGTGCCTGGCTTCGGGTGGGGGACAACAGGCGCCGGTGCTGGCTGCGGCCGGTGCCGAGGTCACCGTGTTCGACCTGTCCGACGGGCAGCTGGAACAGGACCGCCAGGTCGCGGCGCGTGATGGCCTGCAGCTGCGCACGGTGCAGGGCGACATGCGCGATCTGCACGTGTTCGCCAACGACAGCTTCGACGTGGTGTTCCATCCGATCTCCAACCTGTACGTACCCGACGTGCGCCCGGTGTGGACCGAATGCCGCCGCGTGCTGGCACGCGACGGCATGCTGATGGCCAGCTTCTACAACCCGGTGCTGTTCGTCGGCGCACGTGATCCTCAGCTGGATGCGCAGGGCTTGATCCGGCCGCAGTACGCCATTCCCTATTCGGACCTGGAAGACCTGGCACCGGCCGAGCGCGAGGCCAAGCTGGCGCGCGGCGATGCGCTCACCTTCGGCCACAGCCTGACCGAACTCATCGGCGGTCAGCTCGACGCCGGCTTCGTCATCGATCGTTTCATGGAAGACTGGCAGCCGCAGCCGCGCTTTCTGATCGACCGTTATCTGCCCACGTTCCTGGCCACCCGCGCGCGCAGGATCGGCTGAGGCGGGCCTGCAGAAAAGCAGGCCGACGTACAATGGACGGCCCCACGTCGCACAGGTGCCGTCCCTTGTCGTATCCCTATCCGCTGGTCGTGTTCGACCTCGATGGCACGCTGGTGGACAGCGCGGCCGATATCGCCGAAGCACTGAACCGCACGCTGGAAGACATCGGTGTGGCGCGCGTGCCGGAAACCACGGTGCTGGGCTGGATCGGCGATGGTGTGCGTCGCCTGGTGGAGCAGGCCGTGCATGCCGCCGGCCGCGAGGTCGATCTGGCCGCGGTGATGCCGGTGTTCATGGTCCACTACCGGGAATGCCTGCTGCGCAGCCCACGCCTGTTCGATGGCGTGGCCGAGGCGTTGGCACAGCTGCGTGCGCGCAACGTGCCGCTGGCGATCTGCACCAACAAGCCAGAAGCGCTGGTGCCTCCGCTGCTGCAGCACCTGGGCATCGGCGACGCGTTCGCGCTGATACTGGGCGGCGACTCGCTGCCACAGCGCAAGCCCAGTGGTGAACCGCTGCGCCACATTGCTGCGCACTTCGGGTTGCCGGTAGACGCCTGCCTGATGGTCGGTGATTCGCTCACCGACTATCGCGCCGCCGAAGAGGCCGGCATGCCGATCGCGCTGGTGCGCTACGGCTATCCGCGTGGCCTGGATCTGGCCACCGCACATGCGGTGGCGGTGATCGACGACCTGCGTGAGTTGCCGGGGTTGCAGCGCTGATGCAACGGACATCCCTGGTCGCCGGCCGGTAACCCGGGCCGACGCAACGGGTAGTGCCGGCCGCTGGCCGGCAATCC
>NZ_JASJSU010000064.1:0-2995 GCF_030237045.1 Stenotrophomonas maltophilia group sp. Smal17 | reverse complement strand
GCAATCCGGGGCGCTCTGCCGGAGGTCATGATGCTGCCGGCCAGCGGCCGGCACCACCATGACCGTTGCGGTCATTTCGGCTGGTAACGCACGCTCAGCTGGTACTCGCGGCCGGGCTGGTTGTACCACGCCACGGTCTCGTACCTGCGGTCGAACACGTTGGCCGCACGCGCCAGCAGCGACCACGACGGCGTCAGCGCGTACTCGGCACGCAGGTCCAGCGTGCCGTAGCCGCCGACCTTCACCGAGTTGCCGGCGTTGTCATAGCGCTTGCCCGCGCCCTGCACGGTCAGTCCGGCGCGGACGTCGCCGAAGCGGCGATCAATGTCCAGGCGCGCGGTCTGCTGCGCGCGGCGCGGCAGCCAGTTGTCGAACTGGGTGTTGCCGCGGGTGCGGTTGCGCGGGTCGGTGTAGCTCAGCTGCGCGTTGATGTCGAAACCGGCCAGCAGCACGCCACCGGTCAGTTCGGCGCCACGGATGCGCGCCTTCTCCACCTGCTGCATCTTCATCGTGAGCGCATCGTAGGTGATCAGGTCATCGATGCGGGTTTCGTACACGTCCAGGCCCCAGTGCCAGCCCTGGCCCTGCTGTGAAACGCCAAGGTTGGCGCTCTTGGACTTCTCCGGCTTCAACGTCGGCACGCCGCTCCACGGGTCGTACAGGTCGCTGAAGGTCGGTGCCTTGAAGGCGGTGCCGTAGCTGGCGTTGACGCGCAGGCCGTGCTCCAGCTGCATCGCCCAGCCAAGGCTGCCGGTGGCATGGTTGCCGAATTGCTGGTTGTCGTCGTTGCGCGCGCTGGCCTGCAGCTGGTGGCGGCCGAAGCGGCCCTGGTACTGCACGAACACGCCGGTGTTGCGGCGGCTGTCAACGAGGTAGCCCGCGCTGCTGCCATCCAGGTTGTCTTCACTCCAGTCCACGCCGGCGCTCAGCAGCTGGCCTTCGGCCAGGCCGATATCGCCCTGCAGCGAGGCGCTGTCGCGGTGGGTCTGCGCACTACCGAATACGGCCGGTGCGCCATAGTTGTCCGATTCGTTGTCGCTGCGGCCGACGTTGGCAGTGAACGCCACGCGTTCGGAGGGGGTGTAGCGCACCTTGCCGGCCAGCACCTGCTGGCGGGTTTCGGAGTAGTTGTAGTAGCCGTCGTAATGGTTCCTGCCGTCGGCGCGCAGCGCGCTGCCTTCCACGTTCCACTGGTCGTTGAAGGTGTAGCCGCCACGCAGGCTCTTGGACAGGTTGCGGTAGCCGTCGCGGTCGTGTTCGTCGGCAAAGCAACCGGCAGTGAACACCGAGGAAGAGCCGCGGCAGGCATCGATGCCATCGGAATGCTGGTAGGCGATGTCGGCGCCAAACCAGCCGCGTTCGGTGCCGCCACCAATGCCACCGCTGGCCTCGCGCAGGCCGTTGCTGCCACCGCCGAGCTGGAAGTGCGGGGCAAAGTCACCGGCATTGCGGCGGGTGAAGATCTGGATCACGCCACCGATGGCGTCGGCGCCATACAGGCTGGACTGCGGTCCGCGCACGATCTCCACGCGCTCGATCTGCGCCAGCGGCAGGTCCTGGTACATGGCCAGGCCGAGGTCGGCGCTGTTGATGCGCACGCCGTCGACCAGCACCACGGTGTGGCCGGAGTTGGTGCCGCGCAGGAACAGCGAGCTCTGCTTGCCAAGGCCGCCGGCGTTGGTCAGGTTGATGCCGGCGCGGCCGCGCAGCAGTTCCTGCAGCGAAGTGGCCTGGCTGGATTCGATCTGCGCGCGGTCGATCACCTGGGCCGGCGCGATGCTGTCCTGCAGGGCGATCGGCGTGCGGGTGGCGGTAACCAGCACTTGGTCGAGCGCGGTGGTGTCATCGGCGGCCTGCGCGTGCGCGGGCAGGGCGGCCAGCACGGCCAGGGACAGCATTCGGGTCTGCAGCTTCATCGGGAGGACTCCAGGTGCCACGCACGCCCGCGCAGCGAAGGGGAGGAGCCGCGAAGACAGGCACGCGCCGATGCCACGGCCGACGCCGTGCTCATCCAGCGCCATGCCCACCGCATCGCGACCTGAGGCTTCCGGGCCGGTCTCCGGGCTTGCCGCCGGGTGGCGCGAGGCCACCGTCCAGGCGCCTTCCCATGCGCGTGGCACAGTGGCGTTGTTGCCTGGAACTGACGTGCTTACCGTTGCGGGGGCAGCGCCGGCCTGGCGTGGAATCACGCGTCACCGGCTTCCCGTTTCAACCTGCCGGCCAAGGCCGCAGGTCACCTGGAAGTGCGCGCAGTCTACGCCATCCCCGGCAGCCGTAGGGTCGAGCTTGCTCGACTGCCTTTGCTGTGCCCTTAGAATGGTCCCTCGATCCCGTGGTGCCGTTGCCGATGTCCGCCCGTTTTCCGCTGTTCCCGCGTTGCCTGTACGGGGCGCACGCATGATCCTCGACCTGGTCCGCCATGCCGGCAACGGTCGCGATGAGTTCCTCGATGGCCGCACCGATCCACCGCAGCTGGCGCCGCTGCCACAGGAGCTGGTCGACGCCTACGCCGCACAGCCGTGGGAGCGGGTGATCAGTTCGCCGCGGCTGCGCTCGCTGCATACGGCGATGGCGCTGGCCACCGCACGCGGCCTGGACGTGGAGGCGGACGAAGAGTGGGAAGAACTGGATTTCGGTGATTGGGACGGGCAGTCCCTGTTCGATCTTCCGGAAGACGCGCTGGCGGCGTTCCATGCCGACCCGCACGCGTTCCCGCCACCGAACGGCGAGAGCTGGGGCCATTTCGAGCGGCGCATCGCACGCGCGCTGGATCGCCTGCTCGATGATGATGACCCGCTGCCGACACTGGTGGTCAGCCACGGTGGCCCGCTGCGCATGGTGCTGTCGCAGGTGTGCGGCCTGCCGATGTCGCTGTGCTGGGCATTGCGCATTGACCATGGCACGCGCCTGCGGGTACGGCTGGAACGCGGTGAAGCAGGCCTGGTGGGCGAACTGCTGGAACTGCAGCAGCCCTGAGCCGAGGGTCGGGCCGGCC
>NZ_JASJSU010000063.1:0-23353 GCF_030237045.1 Stenotrophomonas maltophilia group sp. Smal17 | reverse complement strand
GCAACAACGACGACGGGGAAGGGGGAGATGGTTTCACTTACATCCATCCGGATGAAGCGATATATTATCTTCGCGTGATGGCCGCTGCCGATGCAAGCCCCTGCCGGTCCGGCATGAGCTGATGCCGTGCCGGCATCAGCACGCCGGGCCGGTGGCGCTGTACGCTGCCGGCTCGCCCTGTCCCCCTATTTGCCCGGAGCTGTACCGATGAAACACCTTGGCCTCGTCTTTGCCGTGCTGCTGGCCACCAGCGGCTGCGCCAGCCTGTCCTCGCAGGCGCCCAGTGCGTATGCCACGGCCACCACCGCCGAACTGAAGGGCGATGCGGCACGCCCGTCCGACGGCCACGGCTGGGTGCGCAGCGAGCTGTATTTCGGCGTGGGCGAAGAGCAGGGCGCAGGCAGCCGTCCGCAGGCCGACACCATCAGCGAGGCGCAGTGGCGCGCGTTCCTGGACAAGGAAGTGACCCCGCGCTTCCCGGATGGCCTGACCGTGTTCGATGCCTACGGCCAGTGGCTGTTCCGCGGCGATGCTTCGCCCAACCGCCTGCGCACCAAGGTGCTGGTGGTGCTGCACGAGGACACCCCGCAGCGCCGGGCGGACATCGAGGCGATCCGCCTGGCGTGGAAGCAGCAGACCAGGCATCAGTCGGTGCTGTGGTCGCGGCAGCCGGTCGAGGTATCGTTCTGAGTTGAAGGTGCCGCCGCGGTGCCGCAGGGAGTGATGATGGCTTACAGGGAGTGGGTGCTGGGCGTGGTGCTGGCAGGCGTGCTGGCACCGTCGGCGCAGGCGGGCGGGGACGGCAGCGAAACGCTGCGGTTCCAGGTGGCCGCTCACGTGCAGGCGCACGCCGATCCGCAGCAGGACGGCAACATTGCGGTGCAGCTTTCGCCGTCGGGCAAGCGCCAGACGCTGGCCGGCGCGGCGGATGCGGACGGCAACTCGCGGTGGGGTCTGGAGGATGTCGACTTCGATGGTTACCCGGAGCTGATCGCACGCGCATCGGTGGGCATGGTCAATGAAGCGGTGGCGGTGTACCGCTTTGATCCGGCAAGTGGCGGGTTCCGCGCGCTGCAGGCTGAAACCCACGGCAAGGACAGCTGCGGTGACCTGATGGGGCTGACGGTCGATCGTGCGAGCCGCACCCTCACCAGCAGCTGCCGCAGTGGCCCGATGTGGTACGCCGACCAGTACCGGTTTGCAGTTTCAAAGCTCTATCTGTACCGCGCCGAGAGCGTCTTGATGCTGGGCGACACGCTGAACGCCGCGCTGCGTTGGGAGCAGAGCGACGAGCAGGGCCCGCTGGCGGTCTGGCGGACCTATGACCCCGCTGGAAAGGTGCTGGAGACCGCCATCGCCGATGGCCTGGGCGCACCGCCTGGCGGGCCGCTGCGTGGTCAGCAGGCGACCGTGGTGCCCGCGCGCCTGTTCCTGTTCGACAAGCCCGGCGCGTCCAGCACCCAGCGTTACCTGGTGCAGGGCGACCGTGTGGAAATGCTGGATGAACAGGATGGATGGATGAAGCTGCGCTACCAGAATCCGAAACACGGTGCGGTGCTGGGCTGGATCAACCTCAACGATTGACCGGATATCCGTCTGCAGTTTGCACATCGAGGTGATGCGCGATTTGCCCACGGAAGCATCACTTCCCCGGGTCTAGCCTCGGACGTTCCCCCGTTCGAGGATGTATCCGATGAGCAAGCGCGTGGCCGAAATCGTGGTGGACACCCTGCAGCAGGCAGGCGTCCGCCGCTGTTATGGCATCGTGGGCGATACGCTCAACCATGTGACCGATGCGATGCATGGCAGCGACATTGCCTGGGTGCACGTACGCCATGAGGAAGTGGCCGCGTTCGCTGCCGGTGCCGATTCGCTGGTAAGTGGCGAACTGACCGCCTGCGCCGGTTCCTGTGGCCCCGGTGGCCTGCACTTCATCAACGGCATCTTTGAGAGCAATCGAAATCGTGCGCCGATGGTGCTGATCGCCAGCCAGATCGTCACCAGCGAGCTGGGCATGGAGTTCCCGCAGGAAGTGGATTTCAAGGCGGTCTATGGCAGCTGCACGGTGTTCTGCGAACAGGTGCACAGCCCTGCGCAGGCGCGGCGCGTGGTGGCACTGGCCTGCCAGGCCGCGATCAGCCGCCGCGGTGTGGCGGTGGTGATCCTGCCGGCCGACATCAGCGAGGCCGAAGTGAAGCACGATGTGCCGTTCTCGGTGCACTACACCCAGCCGGTGTTGCGCCCGTCCGACGCTGAACTGCAACGCATCGCCGAGCTGCTGGGGCAGGGCAAGCGCATCGGCATCTATGCCGGTGCAGGCTGCCAGGGCGCACACCCGCAGCTGCTGGAACTGGCGCGGCGGCTGCAGGCGCCGGTCGCGCATACCTCGCGCGCCAAGGACTTCGTCGAGCCCGACAACCCCTACAACATGGGCATGACCGGCATCTTCGGCATCGAATCGGGCTTCCACACGCTGATGGAGTGCGACACGCTGCTGCTGCTCGGTGCCGATTTCGCGTGGGGCCAGTTCTATCCGGACAAGGCTACGATCATCCAGGTTGACCGCGACGGCAGCCATCTGGGCCGCCGCCATCCGGTGAACCTGGGCGTGGTCGGTGACATCGCGCCGACGCTGGACGCCTTGTTGCCGATGCTGCCGCCACGCGAGGACAGCAGTTTCCTGGACGAATGCATCGAGCGCCGCGACAAGGCGCTGAAGAAGCGCGAACAGGAAGAGCAGCCGGGCGAGGGCGAGCTGATCCATCCACAGCACCTGACGGCGTTGTTGTCGAAATACGCGACGGACGACGCGCTGTTCACCGCCGACGGTGGCTCACCGATGGTGTGGGTGCTGCGGCATATCCGGGTCAACGGCCGCCGCCGTACGCTGACCAGCCTGTTGCACGGCACGATGGCCAACGCGATGCCACAGGCGCTGGGCCTGCAGAAGGCGTTCCCGGGGCGGCAGGTGATCTCGTTGTCCGGCGACGGCGGCCTGGCGATGCTGCTCGGCGACCTGCTGACCGCCGTGCAGGAAAACCTGCCGATCAAGGTGGTGGTGTACAACAACGGCTCGCTGAATTTCGTCGAGCTGGAGCAGAAGGTGGAAGGCCTGCTGGACAACTACACCGACCTGAAGAACCCGGACTTCGGCCGCCTGGCCGAGGTGATCGGCTTCCATGGCCGCACCGTCACCCGCAGCGAGGATCTGGAAGAGGCGGTGCAGGACTTCCTGTCGCAGCGCGGCCCGGCGTTGCTGGATGTGCATACCAGCCGCGCAGAGCTGGTGATGCCGCCGCAGATCGAGGCGAAGCAGGTCGCGGGTACCGCGCTGTATGCGGCCAAAGCGGTGTTGAACGGCCGCTTCGACGATGTGAAGCATCTGCTGGTGGACAACTTCCTGAAGAAGTAACGGGGTGGGTTTGATGCAGGGCTGCGCCCTGCACCCGCCGAATCAACATCAACGGCAACCGCAACGTCAAAAGCGGGCAATCCGTGGGATGGCGGGGTGGGTCCGATTGCGGGGGACGCTGCAAGTCCCCCTCCGGGGCCCGGCCCAGCCGCTGGCGGCTGTGCGTTCGGGCGCTTGCGAAGCGGTGCTTCGCAAGCAAAGCGCCCTCACCCTTGTAAGCTCGGTCGCCGCATCCATGCGGCTCACGCCCCCGCAACCGGACCCACCCCGCCTTCGACAGATTTCCGCGATCTGCAGTAGATCCACGCCATGCCTGGATGCTCTTCGATCAATTCTCGAGATGTTCGATTTCGATGGAGAGTCATCCACGCATCGCGTGGATCTACGTGTCGACCAAGGTCGACACCTACCCACGGCCGCAGGAATCTGTCAGAGGTGGGGCGGTGTCGGAGTGCGGGGTGTCCGCGGCATGGATGCCGCGGCCAAGCCCCCAGGGATGGGTTCACGGCGTCCCCGCACTCCGGCACCGCCCCGCCATCCCACGTAATGCCTGCTTCTGCTGTTGCTTCGGCCGTTGCTTGAAGGCTTCTGCAGGTGCAGGGCGCAGCCCTGCCGAACAAACCCTATTCCTCGACCGGGAAATCCTCGATCGGCTTCAGCACATCGTAGTGCTCGCGATGCAGCTTGCCCTTCAGCTTCGGCAGTTCCGGCAACGGCGCATCCACCCGCGTGTCCGGCAACCGGTCCAGCAGGTTGCGCACCAGGGTCAGCCGGCCCAGCCGCTGGTCGTTGAAATCCACCAGCGTCCACGGCGCGCCTTCGCGATGGGTGGCGCGCAGCATCGCCTCGCGCGCTTCGGTGTAGGCGCTGTACTTGCTGCGTGACTTCAGGTCGACCGGCGACAGCTTCCAGCCCTTCAGTGGATCGATGTGGCGCTCGGCAAAGCGCTTTTCCTGCTGCTCCTGGTCCACACACAGCCAGTACTTGAACAACAGGATGCCGTCGTCCACCAGCAGCTGTTCAAACACCGGCGCCTGGCGCAGGAACTGCTGGTACTCGGTCTCGCTGCAGTACCCCATCACCCGCTCGACGCCGGCGCGGTTGTACCAGCTGCGGTCCATCAGCACGATCTCGCCGGCGGCGGGAAGGTGCGATGCATAACGTTGGAAATACCACTGCGTGGCCTCACGGTCGGTGGGCTTGGGCAAGGCCACCACCCGGCACTGGCGAGGGTTGAGATGCTGGCTGATGGCCTGGATCGCGCCACCCTTGCCCGCCGTATCCCTGCCTTCGAACAGCACCAGCAGGCGTTGGCCACTGTGCTGCACCCAGCGCGCCATCGCGGTCAGTTCCAGCTGCAGCGGCAGCAGCAGTTCGTCGTACTCCTTGCGCTTGAGCTTTGCCATCGTCACACCACGCGGGAAGGAAGCCCGAGCGTAGCGCAGGTGGTGCTCAGGTTCTGTCGACGCCGCGCCAGCCGTGCTCACCGGCGAACTGCTGCAGCAGCGCTGACAGGTCGCGGGCGAAGCCGGCCATGTCGAACAGGCCGCTGTGTTCGCGTGCCTGCGCCAGCTCGGCGCGCAGCGCGGCCAGCGCCGCCGGGTCGTTGCCCAACGCACTGGCGGTGGCGATGAACGCTGCATCATCGGCGACGTTCATCCGGGCCAGGCCGAGGTGATGGTTGAGGCTGCCGGCCACCCGCGCGGCGAAGGTGTCGCCGGGGCAGGTCAGCACCGGGCAGCCGGCCCAGAGCGCATCGGAGGCGGTGGTGTGGGCGTTGTACGGATGCGTGTCGAGGAACAGATCGGCCAGCTGATAGCGGGCCAGGTACTGCGGATGCGGCAACTTGGCCATGAACACCAGGCGTGCCGGGTCCAGGCCCGCGTTCTGCGCAGCCGCCCGCAGCCGTGCATCGGCCTGGCCCGGGCCGGACAGCAGCCACAGCACGCTGCCAGGCACCGCCTGCAGTACGGCGAAGGCGCGGCCCATGCTGCGCGGGTTGAGCTTGTAGCTGTTGTTGAAGCAGCAGAACACCACGCCGCGTTCGGGCAGGCCGCACTCGGCACGCGTCGGTGCGGACTCCAGCACACGGGTGTTGTCCGAAGGCTGGAAGGCGCGCGGCAGGCGCAGCACGCGTTCGCTGTAGTGTGGTTCCAGTGATGGGGGAAGGGTGAAGTCATCACCGATCACTGCATCCATCCACGGCGCTCCGGACGTGCCCGGGTAGGCCAGCCAGTTCAGCTGCAGCGGGGCGGGGCGCATGGCCAGAACTTCCGGCGTGCCGCCGCCACCCCAGCCGCGCAGGTCGAACAACAGGTCGATGCCTTGCCCGCGGATGCAGGTGACAATGTCGGCATGACGCAGGCCGGCGACATCGTGCAGATGCGTCGCCGCCTGCAGTCGCCGGCGGATGCGGCTGCCATCGTCGCGGCTCAGCGCGAACAGATGCAGTTGCAGCGCAGGGTCATCGCGCAGCTGCTCGAACAGGGCCACGGTCAGCAGCCCGGTGGGATGGGCGCCGAATCCGTTGGAGAGGAAACCAACCCGCAGCGGGCCCTGGGTACGCACCGTTACCGGTGGCAGCGGTCGCACCGAAGCGGCTACGGCGGATGCACGCGCGCGCGCACAGGCCAGCTGCTCGGCGGCGGAAGCGTCTTCGCTGAGGAAGGCGAACGGTTCGACCACGCCTTGTCCGGAGGCAAGTGCACTGCGCACCTGCGCGGCCATTGCGTCCACGTCCTGCCAGTCACACAGACGACGCTGCCAGGCCAGGCGTTGTGCGGCGATGTACGGCTCGGACGGCATCAGTGCGTGCGCGCGTCGATACGCCGCCGCCGCGCCTTCGGCATCATCGGCATCTTCCAGCGCGTGGCCCAGCCACAGCGCGATGCCCGGGTGCTGCGGTGCCAGGGCGGCAGCCTGGCCAAGCAGCGTCGCGGCGTCGGCATGCGCGCCGGCCATCCATGCCACGCGACCCAGGCGCGCCAGCGCTTCGGGATGGTTCGGGCGCAGCTGCAGCGCGCGTCGTGCGGCCTGCTCGCCGGCGGCGATGTCGCCGGCTTCCAGTTCCAGGTCGGCCAGCATCACCCAGGCGACGAAATCGCTGGGCTGGCGCGCGATCGCCTGTTGCAGGTGCTGCCGCTGCTGCCAGGCGGACACGCGACTCAGCCCGCCGACAGCTGGGCCAGGGCGTCGACCTGGTGTTCGTGGCTGAGCCGCTGCAGCAGCGGGTCGAGGTCGCCGGCCAGGATGTTGGGCAGGTCATACAGGGTCAGGCCTTCCACGCGGTGGTCGGTGATCCGCCCCTGCGGGAAGTTGTAGGTACGGATGCGCTGGCTGCGGTCACCACTGCCGACCTGCAGGCGCCGCGACTCGGCCTGCGCCGCGTCCTGGCGCTGGCGTTCGGCGTCGAGCAGCTGCGCCTTCAGGCGCTTCATCGCCTTGTCGCGGTTGGCGTGCTGGCTGCGTTCGGTCTGGCATTCCACCACCACGCCGGTCGGCACGTGGGTGATGCGGATGGCCGATTCGGTCTTGTTGACGTGCTGGCCACCGGCACCGGAGGAGCGGAAGGTGTCCACCTTCAGGTCGGCCGGGTTGATGACGATGTCATCGACTTCGTCGGCCTCGGGAATGATCGCCACGGTGGCGGCCGAGGTGTGGATGCGGCCCTGCGATTCGGTGGCCGGTACGCGCTGCACGCGGTGCGTGCCCGATTCGAATTTCAGGCGCGAGAACGCACCACGGCCGACCACGCGCGCCACCACTTCCTTGTAGCCGCCGTGTTCACCCGGGTTGTCCGACTCGATCTCGACCTTCCAGCCCTGGCGCTCGGCGTAGCGGGCGTACATGCGGAACAGGTCGCCGGCAAAGATCGCTGCTTCGTCGCCGCCGGTGCCAGCGCGCACTTCCAGGAACAGGTTGCCCTCGTCACGCGGGTCGCGCGGCACCAGCAGCAGCGCCAGTTCCTGCTCCAGCTGCTGCAGGCGCGTCTGCGCGTCGGCGATTTCCTCGTCGGCCAGCTCGCGCAGGTCGGGGTCGGCGCGCATGCCTTCGGCGGCGGTCAGGTCGGCCTTGGCGCGGGCCTCATCGGCGAGTGCGGCAGCGACCGGTTCAAGTTGGGCGAATTCGCGCGAAAGGTCGCGGAAACGGGTGTTGTCGGCGACCACATCGGGTTCGGCGAGCAGGCGTTCCAGTTCTTCGCGGCGCTCGGCCAGCGCTTCCAGCTTACGGCGCAGGGTCGGCGTCATCGGGTCTCACGGGTGGGTGGCGGTAACCCGGCGTGGCCGGGAACAGGCGCTCGGCGGCGCGGGTCAGGTCAGCATCGCCGCTCAGCGCGGCGGCGCGCAGGGCAGCGGTCGGTGGATGCAGCAATCGGTTGGTCAGGCCGTGGGCCAGCAGTTCCAGTACTTCGTCGGCCGGCTTGCCGTTGGCCAGCTGCTGGCGGGCACGCTCCAGCAGCTCGGTGCGGGTGGCCTCGCCGAATGCGCGCAGCTGCCGCAGCGGTGCCTGGTGGGCGCTGGCCTGCTGGGTCTCGATGAAGCGCGATACCTGCAGGTCGATGATGGCTTCGGCCTCGGCGGCCGCCTCGCGGCGGCCACGGCGGTTGTCTTCCACCGCGCGTTCGAGGTCGTCGACGGTGTAGAGGAAGGCGTCATTGAGCGTGCCGACCTCGGCCTCGATGTCGCGCGGCACGGCCAGGTCGAACAGCAGCATCGGCTTGTGCCGGCGCGCGCGCAGGGCCTTGGCCACCATCTCGCGATGGATCACCGGTTCGCGTGCGGCGGTGGCCGAGAACACCACATCGGCCTCGCCCAGATGGCGGTCCAGTTCGGTCAGCGGCAGGGCCACCCCGCCATGGCGGGTGGCCAGTTCCTGCGCGTGGGCGAGGGTGCGGTTGGCGATCAGCAGCCGCCGTACCTTGCCCTCGCTCAGGTGCCGCGCGGCCAGTTCGATGGTCTCGCCGGCACCGACCAGCAGCACGGTGGAATCGTCCAGGCGCGCGAACGCGTTCTGCGCCAGGCGCACCGCAGCCGACGCCACCGACACCGGGTTGGCGCCGACCTGGGTATCGGTGCGGGCGCGCTTGGCCACCGAGAAGGTCTGCTGGAACAGGCGGTCCAGGCGCTGGCCGAGCAGGCCGTGGTCACGCGCGGTCGACCAGGCATCCTTCACCTGGCCCAGGATCTGTGGTTCGCCCAGCACCATCGAATCCAGCCCGGTGGCAACCCGGAACAGGTGGCGCACCGCATCGGCGTCGGCATGCTGGTACAGGTAACCCTGCAGGTCGCCGGCCTGGGCGTGCAGCCACTGGTCCAGCGCCTGCGCCGAATCGGCCACGGCGTACAGCTCGGTGCGGTTGCAGGTGGACAGCAGCACTGCCTCGGCGATCTGCGGGGTATCGCGCAGCGAACCGAGCGCGCGCGGCAACGCCTCACCGGCGAAGGCCGCGCGCTCGCGCAGCTCTACCGGTGCGGTCTGGTGATTCAGTCCGAGCACCCACAGGGTCATTGTTCAGTTGCTTGCGATAAGCTGCTGGCCATTGGACGACATTTTAAGGCCCCGATGCCGACGATGCCCGCATTGATTCGCATCCCCAGTGTTCTGCTGCTGTCCCTGGCCTGCGGCCAGGCCCTGGCAGCGGTGCCGCCCAAGGCCCCCGTACGGGCCGCGGCCACTGAGGAACTGGCGCTGGAACCGGTGATGGCCGGTGAGTTCGCGCTGCAGGCCGGCAAGCTGGCCGAGGCCGCACGCGGGTACCTGCAGGCGGCGCAGCAGACCGACGGCGATGCCGGCCTTGCCGAGCGTGCCACCCGCATTTCCATGCTCGCCAACGACGATGCCAGCGCCGCCAAGGGCCTGGCCCTGTGGCAGCAGCGCGCGCCCAGCTCGCTGACCATGCGCAGTGCCGCCGGTGCGCTGGCCATGCGCCAGGGCGATGTGAAGGCCGCCCGCGCCGAGTTGCAGGCCCTGCTGGCCGACCCTGATGAACGTGGCTGGAAGTTCGCCCTGGCCGCGCTGATCGGCGGTGGCCGCGATCCGGCGGTGCCGGCGCAGGTGCTGGGGGAGCTGGTCGATGCCAACGCCATTCCGCCGAAGATCGAGGCCTGGCAGGAATTTGGCCGCCTGGCCCTGCGCATGGACAAGCCCGAGCTGGCGCGGCGCATGATCGACGAAGTGGTCAAGCGGTTCCCCGAGGAGCCGCGCGTGGCGCTGCTGCGCGCCAGCCAGCTGCAGCAGGCCGGCGAGACCGACAAGGCGTTGTCGCTGCTGCACGACGTCGAGCCGAAGACCCGCCAGGACCCGGAACTGCGCAACGCGGTGGCCATCGCCTACGACAGCCTCGGCCAGCCGTCCGCGGCCGAGCGCGTGCTGGCGTTCGGCCCGCAGGACGTGCAGACCTGGGGCATGCGCGCCTCGCTGCTGGCCAAGCAGGGTGACAAGGCCGCGCTGTCCAACCTGTACAACGAACTGTCGCGGCAGGCGGCGAAGCCGGACCCGGCGCAGCGCCTGCTGCTGGGCAAGATCGCCGAGTACCTGAAGCGCTATCCCGAGGCGGTGCAGTGGTACCACAGCGTGCCCGGTGGCGATGAGCTGAGCGAAGCGCGCCTGCGTGCGGCCAATGCGCAGGCGTTGGCCGGGCGCCTGCCGCTGGCGCTGGATGAAGTGCACGCGATCCAGTCCGATGCGGTGGTCGACGACGATGTGCGCCGCGATGCCTACCTGCTGGAGGCCGAGCTGCGCCAGCGCGCCGACGACAGTGCCGGTGAACTGGACGCGCTGGCCCGCGGCCTGGCCGCCTACCCGGATGACAACGGGCTGCTGTACGCCCGTGCGCTCACCTGGGAGCGTCGTGACGACATTCCGCGAGCCGAGGCTGACCTGCGCAAGATCCTGGTGACCGACCCGGAGAACGTGCCGGCACTGAACGCGCTGGGCTACACCCTGGCCGACCGTACCGGCCGTCTGCAGGAGGCGCTGGAGCTGATCGACCGTGCCCGCGTGGCCGAGCCGGACAACGCGGCCATCGTCGACAGCTACGGCTGGGTGTTGTACCGCCTGGGCCGCAAGGAAGAGGCCCTGGTGCAGCTGCGCCGTGCCTGGACCCTGGCCAAGGACCCGGAGATCGCCGCCCATGTCGGTGAGGTGCTGTGGGTGCTGGGCAAGCATGACGAGGCCCGCCACTTCTTCGAGGAAGCGGCCAAGCTCGACCCTGAAAACCGCGCGCTGCTGCGCGCCCGCGAGAAATTCAATCCATGAGTGTTCCCTTTATCCGGCCGCTGCTGTTGGCGGCCGTGACCCTGGCGGTCAGCGCGTGCACGACGGTGGGCACGCAGAAGACGCCGGCCCCGGCCGTGGTCGAGACGGTGTCGGCCGAAGCGGCGCAGGCCGAGGCCGCGCGCGTGGCGGCTCTGCAGGCGCAGCCGGACTGGGCTTTCCAGGGCCGGGTCGCGGTCAGCAAGGGCAAGGACGGTGGCAGCGGTCGCATCGACTGGAAGCAGGACGGGCGCCGCTACGTGGTCGAGCTGAGCGCACCGGTGACCCGGCAGAGCTGGAAGCTGACCGGCGATACCCATTCCGAGGCCGGTCGCCTGGAAGGACTGGCCGGGGGGGCGCGTGATGGCGAGGACGCCCAGCAGCTGCTGCTGGAAGCGACCGGCTGGGACATCCCGGTCAACCAGTTGCCGGACTGGATCCGTGGCCTGGTGGCCGGCGATGCCGCCGGCCCGGAAAAGGTCGAGCGTGACGGTGAAGGCCGACCGCGCCGCATGCAGCAGATGGGCTGGCAGGTGCAGTATCTGGACTGGTACCCGGCCGAGGGCGGACGCCCGGCGCTGCCGCGCCGGATCGAGGCCGGCAATGGCGACGCCAAGGTGCGCCTGCTGGTGGACCAGTGGGGACAGGGCGCACCATGAATGGTGCAGCCGACGACGCGGGCTGGTCCTGGTGGCCAGCCCCGGCCAAGCTGAACCTGTTCCTGCACATCACCGGCCGCCGGGCTGATGGCTACCACGAGCTGCAGACCGTGTTCCGCCTGCTGGACTGGGGGGACCGCATTGGCCTGCGCCTGCGTGAAGACGGCCAGGTGCGTCGGCAGGGCGGCGGCCTGGCGGGCGTGGCCGAGGCCGATGACCTGGCGGTGCGTGCCGCCAGGTTGCTGAAAGATGCGGCGAATGTCGCGCAAGGCGCGGACATCATCGTCGAAAAGCATGTTTCCGCCGGTGGCGGTTTCGGCGGTGGCTCGTCGGATGCGGCCACCGTACTGGTCGTGTTGAACCGGCTCTGGCAGGCCGGCCTGGACGAAGACGCGCTGGCCGCGCTGGGCCTGCGCCTGGGGGCTGACGTGCCGGTATTCGTGCGTGGCCGCAATGCCTGGGCCGAAGGGGTGGGGGAGCGGCTGCAGCCGATCACGCTGGCGCCGGCCTGGTATGTGGTGGTCGAGCCGGGCGTTCATGTTCCCACGCCGGCCCTGTTCGCAGACCCGGATTTGACGCGCGACAGCCCAGTGGCGAAAATAGAGGACTTCGCTTCCGGGACCCTGGTCGGGAACGCGTTCGAACCGGTGCTGCGCCGCCGTGAGCCTGCCGTCGAGGCCGCGCTCGCAGCGTTGAGCGGCATCGGCTCCGCGCGGCTGACCGGTTCGGGAAGTGGTTGTTTCGTCGAGTTCGCATCGCAGGCTGCCGCAGAGCAGGGACGGTCGAAGTTGCCGAAGGAGTTGCGGGCAAGGGTGGCAGCGGGCGTTGCGCGTTCGCCACTGCTGGATGCACTCGAGCAACACTGATTTATCAATGCAGGGGCGTCGCCAAGAGGCCCAAGGCACCAGGTTTTGATCCTGGCATTCGTAGGTTCGAATCCTACCGCCCCTGCCAATAGCGGCTGTGTCCGCGCCTTCCAGCGCATCGCCTGCGCGGGACGTGGAAACAACCGCGGTGTTGTCAGCAGCAAGGGTCCATGAGGGTCCTTGCCGACTCCGGATCCCCGCCACTCGTCCCCGCCCGAGACAATCATGATGCAAGAGTCCCCGAACCTGCTGGTCTTTTCCGGCAACGCCAACAAACGTCTGGCGCAGAACATCTGCAAGGAACTGGGGGTTCGCCCGGGCAAGGCGCTGGTTTCGCACTTCTCCGATGGTGAAGTGCAGGTGGAGATCGAAGAGAACGTCCGCAAGCAGGACGTGTTCGTGATCCAGCCGACCTGCGCGCCGAGCGCGGAAAACCTGATGGAACTGCTGGTGCTGATCGACGCGCTCAAGCGCGCATCGGTGGCCAGCGTGACCGCCGTGGTGCCGTACTTCGGCTACTCGCGCCAGGATCGCCGCATGCGTTCCTCGCGCGTGCCGATCACCGCCAAGCTGGCGGCCAAGATGTTCAGCACCGCTGGCGCTGATCGCGTGCTGACCGTCGACCTGCACGCCGACCAGATCCAGGGTTTCTTCGATATTCCGGTCGACAACGTGTACGCCTCTCCGCTGCTGCTGGCCGACATCTGGCGCGCCTACGGCACCGAGAACCTGATCGTCGTCTCGCCGGACGTGGGCGGCGTGGTCCGCGCCCGTGCGGTGGCCAAGCGCCTGGATGACGCCGACCTGGCGATCATCGACAAGCGCCGCCCGCGCGCCAACGTCTCCACCGTGATGAACATCATCGGTGACGTCGAAGGCAAGACCTGCGTGATGGTCGATGACATCGTCGATACCGCCGGCACCCTGTGCGCCGCTGCCGCTGCCCTCAAGGCGCGCGGTGCGCTCAAGGTCGCCGCCTACTGCACCCACGCGGTGCTGTCCGGCCCGGCGGTGGACAACATCACCAATTCCCAGCTCGACGAGCTGGTGGTGACCGACACCATCCCGCTGAAGGACGCCGCGCGGGTGTGCAGCAAGATCCGCCAGCTGAGCGTGGCGGAAATGCTGGCCGAAACGATGCGCCGCATCGCCTTCGGCGAGTCGGTCAGCTCGCTGTACGTCGATTGAGTTTTTCGCCCCTGCCGGCAACGGTGGGGGCATGTCCCGGATGCTTCTGGTCGCGGAAGCATCTTCAACCGCCACGCCGCAAGGCAAGGCAACAACCTGAGTAGTCGAAAATGTCGAAGACCCATGAAATCAAGGTCACCAAGCGTGAACTGCAGCGTAAGGGTGCGAGCCGCCGCCTGCGTCACGCCGGTGTGATCCCGGCCATCGTGTACGGCGGCAACGCCGAGCCGGTCGCCATCAGCCTGGACCACAACGAAATCTGGCTGGCCCAGCAGAACGAGTGGTTCTATGCCTCGATCCTGGACCTGAACCTGGACGGCCAGGTGCAGAAGGTCCTGCTGCGTGACATGCAGCGCCACCCGTACAAGCAGCTGATCATGCACCTGGACTTCCAGCGCGTGAACGAGAACGAAGCCCTGACCGCTTCGGTCCCGCTGCACTTCATCAACGAAGACACCTCGCCGGCCGGCAAGGCTGCCGACGTCGTGGTCACCCACGAACTGAAGGAAGTGACCATCAGCTGCCTGCCGAAGGACCTGCCGGAGTCGATCGAAGTCGACCTGGCCGACCTGGCCGCTGGCGACGTGGTGTACCTGTCCAACATCAAGCTGCCGAAGGGCGTGGAAATCCCGGCCCTGGCGCTGGGCAAGGACCACGACGACGCGATCGTCACCGCCAAGCACGGCAAGGAAGACGCTGCCGACGCTGAAGCTCCGGCTGCCGAGTAATGCAGTGACGGTGCCTGCCTTCGGGCAGGCACCGTTCTGGAAGGAACCATGGCAGGACTGCGACTGATCGTCGGTCTGGGCAACCCTGGATCGGAACACGCCCGGACCCGGCACAATGCCGGGTTTCATTTCGTTGAGGCCCTGGCTGAAAAGGCCGGTGCGCGATGGAATGTGGACAGCAAGCTGTTCGGTGAGACCGCCAAGGTCGAGATCGCCGGGCAGACGGTGTGGCTGCTCAAGCCCGCCACCTTCATGAACCTCAGTGGCAAGTCGGTCACCGCCGCCCAGCGGTTCTGGAAGATCGAGCCGGAGGAAACCCTGCTGGCCCATGACGAACTGGACCTGGCGCCCGGCGTGGCGCGGCTGAAGTTCGACGGTGGCCATGGTGGCCAGAACGGCCTGCGCGACACCATCCGCCTGCTCGGCCACGGCAAGTTCCATCGCCTGCGCGTGGGCATCGGCCATCCCGGGCACAAGGACCGCGTGGTGGGTTGGGTGCTGGGACGCCCGTCCAAGGACGATGACCTGCTGATCGCACGCGCCATCGACGATGCCATCGACGTGATGCCGCTGGCGGTACAGGGTGATTTCAGCGAAGCGATGAAGCGGCTGCACACCCCGAAATAACCCGCTTTGGGTAGGTGCCAACCTTGGTTGGCACGCGTTTCACCCCCGTAGTCGCCAACCTTGGTTGGCGGATGTTCCAGACCGAGATGGATTGGCCAAGCAGCGCGCGCGCTGTTTCACCAATCACTTTCACCCCAGAGAGCTGTCACCCATGGGTATCAAATGCGGCATCGTCGGCCTGCCCAACGTCGGCAAGTCGACCCTGTTCAACGCGCTGACCAAGGCGGGCATCGCCGCGGCGAACTTCCCGTTCTGCACCATCGAACCGAACGTCGGCATCGTGCCGGTGCCGGACCCGCGCCTGAACGAACTGGCGGCGATCATCAACCCGCAGAAGGTCATTCCGACCGCGGTCGAGTTCGTCGACATCGCCGGCCTGGTGGCCGGTGCCGCCAGCGGTGAAGGCCTGGGCAACAAGTTCCTCGCCCATATCCGCGAAGTCGATGCGATCACCCACGTGGTGCGCTGCTTCGAGAACGCCGACGTCATCCACGTCAACAACAAGGTCGACCCGATTTCGGACATCGAAACCATCGATACCGAACTGGCCCTGGCCGACCTGGACAGCGTCGAGAAGGCGCTGAACCGCGCCGAGCGCGCCGCCAAGGGTGGCGACAAGGAAGCGGCGGCACGCAAGCCGGTGCTGGCCAAGCTGCAGGCCGCGCTGTCCGACGGCAAGTCCGGCCGTTCGGTCGGCCTGGACGAGGAAGAGAAGGCGCTGGTCCGTGACCTGTTCCTGCTGACCCTGAAGCCGGTGATGTACATCGCCAACGTGCTGGAAGATGGTTTCGAGAACAATCCGCACCTGGACGCCGTGCGCGCCCACGCTGCCGCCGAAGGCGCGCAGGTGGTGCCGGTGTCGGCCGCGATCGAAGAGGAGTTGTCCCAGCTCGACGACGAAGACCGCGACACCTTCCTGGCCGACCTCGGCCTGAGCGAGCCGGGCCTGAACCGCGTGATCAACGCGGCCTACAGCCTGCTCGGCCTGCAGACCTACTTCACCGCCGGCGTGAAGGAAGTCCGCGCGTGGACCGTGCGCAAGGGCGCCACCGCCCCGCAGGCCGCCGCGGTCATCCATACCGACTTCGAGAAGGGCTTCATCCGCGCTGAAACCATCGCGTATGACGACTTCATCAAGTACAAGGGCGAAGCTGGCGCCAAGGAAGCCGGTCGCCTGCGCCTGGAAGGCAAGGAATACCGCGTGCAGGAAGGCGACGTGCTGCACTTCCGCTTCAACGTCTGATCCGGCGGTAACCGATCGACCCCGAACGCCCCGCCTCGTGCGGGGCGTTTGCGTTTTCGGTATCGGTTTCGGGCGTGGACAAAAATTGACCATGCTCCGGAACGGCTGCGGTGCAAGGCTCGCACGCACTTGTCCACACCAAACCCCCACCGCTTTCCACGCCCAATGTGGAAAACCGTGGGGTCGGATCCCTTTCCGCAGGAAAGAGCTCCGACCCCGATCAGTGCGGTCGAATCGTGGACAAAAATTCACCGCGCCTCAAAACACCTGCGGCGCAATGCTCGCACCCACTTGTCCACATCAAGTTCCCATCGCTCTCCACGTCCCGTGTGGAAAACAATCACGGTGATGGATAAAAAATCACCACGCGTGGAAACGCCTGCACTGCAAGCCTCGCGGCCACTTGTCCACACCAAGTTCCCATCGCTTTCCACGCGTGGTGTGGAAAACCCACATGCCATGGCAGCCATCAATTTCGGATTCATTGCATGTAGCACTGGATGGTGTTGCTTCAGACTATCGGCTGACCCTTCCACTCATACGGGCGCGCGATGTCATGCCTGCGCGCTATCCGGAGAATCTCCATGGCACCCCGAGCGTACTGGTGGGTAGTTGCGATCCTTCTCGTCGGCCTCCTCCTGGCTTATGGATATCGATCCATGGTCGCGCGATCCGAGAAGGTCGGAGGAAGCGCGGCAGCACTGGAGTGCAGTGAGGTCATCATGCTGAGTGCAATGCGCAAATGGCTGCGGCCCGAAGCGGACTTCAGCGAGAGCCAGGGTATCTACCTGGACGCCGTCGATGCTGCAGATGAGGAAGCGCTGATCGCCTACGCAGCATTGGCTCGCATCTGCCCTGGGTCATCTGGGCGAGGCGCCAACGAGGAAAGGGCCTTTGCCGAACGGCTCGCCCGGATCGCATCCAGTTTCATGCTGGAGGGCATGCTTGAGCCCGGCAGCTATGTGCTGGCCGAGGCCGCAGGTGGCTCCGGCGGCGGCGAAGCGATCACCGTGACATCGGAGCATCTTTTGCTGCTGCGAAGCATGAACACCCGGGTGCTGGGGCGGGCGGTGATGCTCATGGACAGCAAGCGCCCGTACGGGGATATGTCGCACTTCTACATCGACCTGGCCCGCGCGCTGGGGGAGCCGGTTCCGCTGGATGCAAGCGGCAGAGTATCGTTCCCGCCGGAGGTCATCGCCCGGTATGACGAGTTGCATGGGCAGATGCTGGGCGTGGTGCGCGTTTTCTGGCGCTTTGCAGCGCCGGCGCAGTCGGGGCCTGAGGCGACTCTGTAAAAAAAGACGGAGGCTTGCGCCTCCGTCCTTCCTGCATCCAGTACAGCCCGGGCTTACAGCGCGCTGCCGCCGAACTTGTGGGTGTACTGCAGATTGATCGTGCGGCCGACGCTGTCGAACCAGGACACGTCGTAGTACGGGTACGCGGTGTACGTGGCGTCCTTCGGCGGCATCTTGTTGAACACGTTGACCACCGACAGCGACAGGCGCGAATGGTCGTCGAAGCGGTACTGCAGCGACGCGTTGTAGCGGTAGGTCGCCTTCACGTACGGGCTGTCACCGCTGTCCCACTTGAACACCTGGTCGTAGTTGTCCGAGGTCGGCAGCTTGCCCAGGCGCGAGCCGTAGACCGTGGCCGACCAGGCGTCCTTCTCCCAGGTAACGCTCAGGCTGGTCTTGGTGCGCGGGATGTCGAAGCCGCTGTTGACCGCGAACTGGTCCAGGGTCGGGTCGCCCGGATAGCGTTGGAAATCGTGCTTCTTCACCCAGGTGTGGGTGCCGTTGAGGATGAAGTCGCCGACCCCGGTCTGCAGGCGGTAGCGCAGGCCCACGTCGATGCCGGAGGTGGACTCGCGGGCGACGTTGATCGGCGCCACGCGCACGCCATACAGGCGGCCGTCGCTGGTACGGGTGATGCGGTCGAGCGCATCCACGCAGGTCGGCGAATTGACGTCGGCGCTGCCCAGGCGGCAGTTCGCTTCATTGGCCAGGATCGTGCGCACGTCCATGTCCTGCACCTGCTTGCGCATGTCGATGTCGAACCAGTCCACCGACAGGTCCAGGCCGATTGCCGGCGACCAGACGAAGCCGGCGCTCCACGAGGTGCTGGTTTCCGGGTCGAGCTGGCGGTTGCCGGTGCGGCTGCGGATCAGGTTGCGCTCGTAATCCGAACAGTCGCTGGCGCCCTCAAGGCGGCAGCTGTACAGGTCTTCGGCGCTGGTCTCGTCGTTGCCCGGGCCGGCGAACACGTAGTGCAGGTCCGGTGCACGGAACGCGGTGCCATACGAACCACGCACCAGCAGGGTATCGATCGGGCGCCATTCCAGGCCGCCGCTCCAGGTCGCCTTGCCGATGGTGTGGCCCGAATAGCGGTACTGGTCGTAGCGACCGGCCACGCTCAGGTTGACCGTGTCGTGCAGCGGCATGCGCAGCTCGGCGGCAGTGGCCCAGCGGTTGCGCGAGCCCTGGCCGTCCGAGTCCTTCCAGCTGTAGTAGTAGTACTGGGTGGCCAGCGGATCGGGATTCAGCGCGTAGGCCTGCTGGCCCACTTCCACGGTCGCGGCAAAGCCGGCATCGCCGCCCGGCAGGCCGAACAGTGCAGAGTTGGTCACGGTGAACGCGGCCGTCTCGGTGCGCGACTTCGGCGAGTACGTGGTGCGTGCGGCAATCGAATCGTACTCGGCGCGGGTCAGCGGCCGGTACAGGCGCGACGGGTCGGCGTTGTAGATCGGGAAGCCGTCATCGTCCACCCCCAGCTGCGGACCGAGGAACAGGTCATTGGCCTTGGCGGCGATGATCTGCGCCCAGCTGATCCGCGACTGGTACTGGGAGTGGCTCAGCGCCGCCTCGTAGTCCCAGTTGCCGGCCAGGTTGCCCTTGAAGCCGGTGGTCACGCTGAAGGTCTTCTGCGTGCTGCGCACCATCGCGTTGCGCAGGCCGCCCATTTCCTCGGGCGAGAACTGGCGCTGCCAGAATTCGATTTCGCCGGTGGCCTGGTTGTTGAAGTAGCCCGACTCGTCACCGTTGGCATCCATCCGGCCCCACTTGGTGACGTCGCGCATCAGCGACATCGTGTGGTAACCCAGCTGCACGTCGGCGAACCACTGCTGGCCGTTGTCGAAGTCGTAGCTCAGCGACGCATAGCCATTGGCGCCGCGGCGCTTGCTGAGGATGGTGCCGTAGCCGATCGACGCGTCGCTGCCACAGTAGTAGCCGTACTTCGGGCGGAAGGCGCGGTAGGTGCTGCCCTGGTTCTGCCCGGCCAATGCCTCGCAGGTAGCGGCGCCCGGGTCCAGGTAGTCGTCGTTGTAGTCGGTGCGCAGGTAGGCGCGGCGCGCGATGCGCGAGCCCTCGGTGGGGCCGTCCTGGGTTGAATCCTGGATGTCGCGCTCATAGGCCCACAACGGGGTCTGCGATTGCAGCTCAACGCTGTACACGGCGTTGAAGTTGCCGCGGCTGAAGCCGCTGGCCAGGCTCATGTCGAACGACTCGCCACCGCCCTCGCTGGTGGTGCCCATGCGCATGTCGATCGTGGTGCCGTCGGCCTTCTTCTTCAGGATGAAGTTGACCACGCCGGCGATCGCGTCGGAGCCGTAGATGGCCGAAGCGCTGCCGGTCAGCACTTCGATGCGCTCGATCATGCCAAGCGGAATGTTGGAGACGTCGGTGAAGTTGCTGCGGCCCTTGAACGGCATCGGGAAGTCGGCGATGCGACGGCCATTGACCAGCACCAGCGTGTGGTTCGGGCCAAGGCCGCGCAGGTCCACCTGCTGGGCGCCCGGCGAGAAGTCGGCGCCGCTGGACGATTGCTGGCTCTGGGTCTCACCGCCGTTCTGGGTCATCGACCGCAGCACATCCGGCACGGTGGTGAAGCCGCTGGAACGGATCTGCTCGGCGCTGATCACCGTGATCGGGGCGGGACCTTCCACCTGGGCGCGCGGAATGCGCGAACCGGTGACCTGCACCGCATCCAGTTGTTGAACCGAAGAGGAAGCCGGTGCCTGGGCCGCCGCGGAAGCAGCCACGCCCATCAACGCCAGCTGGATCGACCACGCCATCGCCTTTCTACGCATGAGGAATTCTCGAAAATGAAGCCGGCCCGCAGAGGAGGGGCCCTGTCCCCCATTCAGATTTCCGGAATGGGCGCGCGCATTTAACGCCTTTTTTATGTCCTTGACTACTGGCTTCCTATCTGGCAAAGAGTGAAAACGCTTGCAAGTCGATTTTGTTCAGGGAGATCAAGATGCGACGCCTCCTCAGCGCCCTGCGAGGGCCCCTCGTCTGGCTGGCCTGCCTGGTTCTGGCCTGGCCGTTCGCCACCCCGGCGCAGGATCTGCAGAGCCCCGGCTTCGCCTACTACGAAGTGGGGAACCTGGAGGCGCCGAGGCCCGGACCGCGCGCGCCGGCGATGATGCTGATGGGCGGCGGCGAATGGGTGCCGGAGGCATTCCAGTGGTGGCTCAGGCAGGCCGGCAACGGCCGCGTGTTGATTCTGCGTGCCTCCGGCCGCGACGAACTGCAGGACCGCCTGTACCGGGAGATCGGCGGTACCACCGCGGTGCAGACCCTGGTCTTCGACAGCCGCCGCGGCGCCGACGATCCGGCCGTGCTGCGGGTGGTTGCAGCGGCCGATGCCATCTTCATCGCCGGCGGTGACCAGTCGCGCTACATCCGTTTCTGGAAGGGCACCGCGCTCAACCGCGCGCTCAACGCCCACGTACGCGCGGGCAAGCCGATCGCCGGTACCAGCGCAGGCCTGGCCATCCTTGGCGGCTATGCCTATGGCGCGTTGGACGGAGGCAGCATCAGTTCCGCCGGTGCGTTGGCCGACCCGATGGGCAGCGCGGTCACCATGGACAGTGGCTTCCTGCAGATGCCCTACCTGCAGCGGGTGGTCACCGACACCCACTTCGACAAGCGCGATCGCCTTGGCCGCCTCATCGTGTTCGTGGCCCGTGCCGCGCAGGACAGTGGCGACCCCGACATCGTCGGTATCGGCGTCGACGAGGACACGGCGCTGTGCGTGGAGCCGGATGGCCAGGCCCAGGTCTACAGCGCCGACGGCGAGGGCAAGGTGTGGGTGGTCAGCCCCGGGCGCGATGCCGACCGCCTGGTCGAGGGCGAGCCGCTGCGCTTCCATGCCGTGCCGGTGACGGTGGTCGGCAGTGGCAGCCGCATGCGGCTGGATGACTTCGAGGCCGAGGCCGACTACCAGGCCGTCGCCGACGTCAGCGACGGCGAGATCGACGTCGTGCGCCAATGATGCTCCTTTCCGCTCGTGCTGGCCGCGGGCCGGCACGACCCCTGTAATCGCTTCTTTTGTCCTGCTGGAGACGTACCCGATGAAACTGCGTTTGGCGCTGTCCGCGCTGCTGTCCCTGCCCCTGCTTGCCCAGGCTGCACCGGCCACTTCGCCGCTGCTGGTCATCCATGGCGGCGCCGGTGTCGAGCGCAAGGACCTGTCGCCGGCCGAAGAGAAGGCCGCACGTGAAGCGCTGCGCGCCGCGCTGCTGAAGGGGCACGCCGAGCTGGCGGCCGGACGCCCGGCATTGGCCGCGGTCACCGCGGCGATCACCGTGCTGGAGGATGACCCGACCTTCAATGCCGGCAAGGGCGCGGTGTTCACCCATGACGGCCACAACGAGCTGGACGCAGCGGTAATGGATGGCGCAAGCCAGGCGGCAGGGGCTGTGGCCGGTGTGCAGCGGGTGCGCAACCCGATCCAGCTGGCGCAGACCGTGATGCAGAAGTCCAGGCACGTGATGATGGTCGGGCAGGGTGCCGAAGCCTTCGCAGTCGAGCAGGGCATCCCGCTGGTGGACCCGTCGTACTTCCGCACCGACAAGCGCTGGCAGCAGCTGCAGCGGGCGTTGAAGGAAGAGGCCAGCGGCCAGGCACATGCCGACCTGGAGACCGCGAAGCACTTTGGAACCGTGGGCGCGGTCGCGCTCGACGCGCAGGGGCACCTGGCCGCCGGCACCTCCACGGGCGGCATGACCAACAAGCGCTACGGACGCGTGGGCGACTCGCCGATCATCGGCGCCGGCACCTGGGCCGATGCCCGTTGCGCGGTGTCGGGCACCGGCTGGGGCGAGTACTACATCCGCACCGCCGCCGCGCATGAGATCTGCGCACGCATGCGCTACCAGGGGCAGACACCGGAGCAGGCCGGCAAGGGCGTGATCAACGAGGCGATTCCGCAGATGGGCGGCGACGGTGGTGCGATCGTGCTGGCCGCAGACGGAAAAATGGCCACGCCGTTCAACACCCAGGGCATGTATCGGGGCTGGATCGGCGCCGATGGTGTACCCCATGTCGCAATTTTCGCCAGCGAGACCCTGCCGGTCCCGGGGCAATAACCTTGCGTATCAATGGGTTTGCGACAACGTGTGAAAAAGATGGAAAAAAGCGTTGACAGGCCCCCATCCCATCAGCAGAATAAGCGGCTCACCACCACACATCGCAACGCTTCGGCGGCAACGGAATGGGGTGGTAAGGAGGGATACCCAAGCGGCCAACGGGGGCAGACTGTAAATCTGCTGGCTTACGCCTTCGGTGGTTCGAATCCACCTCCCTCCACCAGTTTCACGTTGTGACATTCCCGGCGCGGGAGTAGTTCAATGGTAGAACCTCAGCCTTCCAAGCTGATGGTGCGGGTTCGATTCCCGTCTCCCGCTCCATTGAATGAACTTTGAATATTATCGAGTTCATGTCATAATGCAAAACTCGGCTCACGTAGCTCAGTCGGTAGAGCACTTCCTTGGTAAGGAAGAGGTCGAAGGTTCGATTCCTTTCGTGAGCACCATCTTAAGCATCACCTCTTAAGCATCACCTCTCAGACGAATTCGAGATAAGCAGCCATGGCCAAGGGTAAGTTCGAGCGCACCAAGCCGCACGTCAACGTCGGCACCATCGGTCACGTCGACCACGGCAAGACCACGCTGACCGCCGCACTGACCAAGATCGGTGCCGAGCGCTTCGGTGGCGAGTTCAAGGACTACTCCTCGATCGACGCCGCGCCGGAAGAAAAGGCGCGTGGCATCACGATCTCGACCGCGCACGTCGAATACGAATCCCCGGTCCGTCACTACGCCCACGTCGATTGCCCGGGCCACGCTGACTACGTCAAGAACATGATCACCGGTGCCGCCCAGATGGACGGCGCGATCCTGGTGTGCTCGGCCGCTGACGGCCCGATGCCGCAGACCCGCGAGCACATCCTGCTGTCGCGTCAGGTCGGCGTGCCGTACATCGTCGTGTTCCTGAACAAGGCCGACATGGTTGACGACGCCGAGCTGCTCGAGCTGGTCGAGATGGAAGTGCGCGAGCTGCTGAGCAAGTACGACTTCCCGGGCGACG
>NZ_JASJSU010000062.1:0-23499 GCF_030237045.1 Stenotrophomonas maltophilia group sp. Smal17 | reverse complement strand
GGCAGCCCTGCCATGCCCCCAATCCACGATTTGACGCACTGCGCAAGAATGCGTTAATGTACTAACGCGCTATTACATTGATGCATGGAAACGACCCCGTGAAAGCCCGCCCCGAGATTGCCGCCAAAGACCCGAAGGCCGACCTGCAGGCCCTGGCCAAGGCCTTTGCCGCGCTGCGCGAGCCAGAACAGGTCGAGGCCTTCCTGCGCGACCTGTGCACGCCGGCCGAGCTGGAAGCCATGGCCGACCGCTGGAAGGTGGTGCCCCTACTGCAGCAGGGCGTGCCGTACCGCGAGATCCACGAGCGCACCGGCGTCAGCGTGACCACCACCGGACGGGTGGCGCGCACGCTCGAACATGGGCATCGAGGCTATGCCGCCGCCATTGACCGCCTTGCTTCGCGCTGATCCGCGCCCCGTTCCGACCTTCGAGACCTCCCCCATGAGTGCAACCCAGGCAGCGCCGGCACGAGACCGGTTGCGTATCGCCATCCAGAAGAGTGGCCGGCTGGCCGAACCCGCCCGCAACCTGCTCAGCGCCTGCGGCCTGAGCTGGCGCGAGAGCCGTGACAAGCTGTTCTGCTACGGCGAATCGCTGCCGGTGGACCTGCTGCTGGTGCGCGACGACGACATCCCCGGCCTGATCGCCGACGGCGTCTGCGACCTCGGCATCGTCGGTCGCAACGAGCTGGACGAACAGGCCGCGGCACGCCGCCAGATCGGCCTGCCCGACGCCTACCAGGCGCTGCGCGGGCTGGGCTTTGGCCAGTGCCGGCTGATGCTGGCGGTGCCCGAGGAATGGCAGTGGCAGGGTCCGGCGCAGCTGGCCGGTACCCGCATCGCCACCAGCTATCCGGCCATCCTCACGCAGTGGCTGGCCGAGCAGGGCGTGGACGCACAGGTGGTCGAGCTGTCCGGTTCGGTGGAAATCGCTCCGCGCCTGGGCACCGCCGACCTGATCTGCGATCTGGTGTCCAGCGGCGCCACGCTGCGCGCCAACCAGTTGACCCCGGTGCACAACCTGCTCGACAGCGAAGCGGTGCTGGCCGGTGCGGTGCGCGAGCCGGACGATGCGCGCGCCTCGCTGCGCGCGATGCTGCTGCGCCGCCTCGATGGCGTGGTGCAGCGCCAGGACCGCAAGCTGCTGATGTTCCGCGCCAGCGAGGATCGCGTCGATGCGCTGGCACAGCTGCTGGCTGATGCCGAACCATTGGTGCGGCTGCCGGCCGATGGCGGCGCGCTGCGCCTGCAGACCATGTGCCCGGGCCCGTTGAGCTGGCAGCGCATGGAAGAACTCGAGCGCGCCGGTGCGCAGGGCCTGATGGTGTTGAGCGTGGAGCGGTCGCTGGCATGAACCGTCTGATCTGGTCCCGACTTGATGAGCCCGCCCGCAGCGCGGCATTGACCCGCCCGGTGCAGACCGTGGCGCAGCAGACCCGCGATGCCGTGGCCGCGCTGATCGCGCAGGTGCGCGCACAGGGCGACGATGCGCTGCGTGCGATCACCGCGCGCTTCGACGGTGTCGAGCTGGCCTCGTTTGAAGTTTCCGAAGCCGAATTCACCGCTGCTGAAGCCGCCGTGCCCGCCGAACTGCGCCAGGCGATGGTGGACGCCGCCGAGCGCATCGCGCGCTTCCACGCCGCCGGCATGGGTAAAGGCTATGCAGTTGAAACCGCGCCGGGCGTGGTCTGTGAACGCATGCTGCGGCCGATCGGCCGCGTCGGCCTGTATGTGCCGGCGGGCAGCGCGCCGCTGCCGTCCACGGCACTGATGCTGGGCGTGCCGGCACAGCTGGCCGGGTGCCCGCAGGTGGTGCTGTGCACGCCGCCGCGTGCCGATGGCAGCGCCGATCCGGCGGTGCTGGTAGCCGCCCGCCTGACCGGCGTGCAGCGCGTGTTCAAGCTCGGCGGCGCGCAGGCGATCGCCGCGATGGCCTATGGCACCGCCACCATCCCGGCCTGCGACAAGCTGTTCGGGCCGGGTAACAGCTTCGTCACCGAAGCCAAGCAGCAGGTCGCGCAGGGCGGCGCCGCCGCCATCGACATGCCGGCGGGCCCGTCGGAAGTGCTGGTGATTGCCGATGCCGGCGCCACCCCAGCGTTCGTCGCTGCCGATCTGTTGTCGCAGGCCGAGCACGGCCCGGATTCGCAGGTGCTGCTGCTGACCGACGACGCGGCGATGCTGGCCGCGGTTGAGGCGGAAGTAGAGCGCCAGGTGGCATTGCTGCCGCGGCAGCAGATCGCGCGCCAGGCATTGTCGGCGTCGCGGCTGATCCAGGTCGAGACGTTGGACGAGGCCTTTGCGATCAGCAACCGCTATGCGCCCGAGCACCTGATCCTGGCCCTGCGCGAACCGCGCGACTGGCTGGGCCAGGTGCAGGCCGCCGGCTCGGTGTTCCTCGGCGACTACACCCCGGAAGCACTGGGCGACTACTGCAGTGGTACCAACCACGTGCTGCCTACCGCCGGTGCCGCGCGTGCCTACAGTGGTGTCAGCGTGGCCAGCTTCCAGAACCTGATCAGCGTGCAGAGTGCCAGCGCCGACGGCCTGGCAGCGATTGGTGGCTGCGCGCGCATCATCGCCCGTGCCGAAGGACTGGATGCGCATGAGCGTGCGGTGGCGCTGCGCATGGAGGTGGCGGCATGAGCGCCATTGACGATGTGCTGGCGCTGGTGCGCCCGGATCTGCAGGCCTTCGCCGGCTACAGCTCGGCGCGCAGCGCGGCGGTGCAGGGTGAGGTCTGGTTGAACGCCAACGAATCGGCCTGGGCCAATCCGGCCGATGCCGCAGGCAGCAGCCGGCGCTATCCGGAACCGCAGCCGTTGGCGCTGCGTGAGGGCCTGGCAGCGCTGTACGGCGTGACGCCGCAGCAGCTGCTGGTCGGCCGTGGCAGTGACGAAGCCATCGATCTGCTGGTGCGCGCCCTGTGCGTGCCGGGTCGCGATGGCGTGCTGGTGACCTCGCCGGTGTTCGGCATGTATGCCGTCTGCGCGCGGCTGCAGGGTGCGCCGCTGATCGACGTGCCGCTGGTCGATGGCGAGGACGGCCTGCGCGCCGATCTCGATGCGGTCATCCGCACGGCACGGGAGCAGAGCGCCAGGCTGGTCTTCCTGTGTGCGCCCTCCAACCCGGCTGGCAGCGATATGAGCCTGGACGAGATCGAGCGCGTGGCGACTGCACTCCGTGGGCAAGCGCTGGTGGTCGTGGACGAGGCCTACGTCGAGTACGCGCAGCGTGTATCTGCGACTACGCTGTTGGCCGCGCATGCCAACCTGGCGGTGCTGCGCACGTTGTCCAAGGCGCATGCACTGGCTGCGGCGCGCGTCGGAGCCCTCATTGCCGCACCGGATCTGATCGCCGTGCTGCGCCGTTGCCAGGCGCCGTACCCGGTGCCGACCCCATGTGCGGAACTGGCCGTGCAGGCCCTGCAACCGGCTGCTCTGGCGCGCACCGCCGAGCGCGTGGCCACGGTCATCGGTGAGCGTAAGCGCCTGTTTGCCGCCTTGCCAGGTCTACCCGGCGTGCGCCGCGTTTACCGCTCGGCCGGCAACTACCTGCTGGTCCGCTTCGCCGACGCGCAGGCCGCATTCGACACATTGCTGGAAGCCGGGGTGGTGGTGCGTGACCAGCGCGCCGCGCCGCAGCTGGGCGACGCGCTGCGCATCAGCATCGGCAGCCCCGAAGACAATGACCGCGTGCTTGCGGCCCTGTCGGCGCGGAGGGCCGCGGCATGACCCCGATCCTGTTCATCGACCGCGACGGCACCCTCATCGAGGAGCCGGCCGACTTCCAGATCGACGCCTACGAGAAGCTGCGCTTCGTGCCGCAGGTGATTCCGGCGCTGCTGAAGCTGCGCGACGCCGGCTACCAGTTCGTGATCGTCACCAACCAGGATGGCCTGGGCAGCGAGAGCTATCCGCGTGCCAGCTTCGAGGGTCCCAACGACCTGATGCTGCAGATCTTCGAAAGCCAGGGCATCACCTTCCGTGACGTCCTGATCGACTGCAGCTGGCCGCAGGACAATGCGCCGACCCGCAAGCCGGGCATCGGCCTGATGACGGCTTACCTGCAGGACCGCAGCATCGATTGGGCGCGTTCGGGCATGGTCGGCGATCGCATCACCGACCTGCAGTTCGCCGACAACCTGAACATCCGTGGCTTCCAGCTGCGCACCGAACAATTTGGTGGTGAGTGGGACTGGCCGGGCATCGCCCACGCCCTGGCCGACGCACCGCGTACCGCAGTGGTCCAGCGCAATACGAAAGAAACGAGGATCCGCGTTGAGCTGGACCTGGATCGAGTCGGCGATGCGCGCATCTCCACGGGCCTGCCGTTCTTCGACCACATGCTCGAACAGATCGGAAAGCACGGTGGCTTCGCGCTGGACATCCAGGCCGAGGGCGACCTGCACATCGACGAGCACCACACCATCGAAGACACGGGTCTTGCCCTGGGGCAGGCGCTGCGCGAAGCACTGGGCGACAAACGCGGCATTGGCCGCTACGGCTTCACTCTGCCGATGGATGAAACGCTGGCCAGCGCCGCGCTGGATTTCAGCGGACGCCCGTACTTCGTGTTCGAGGGCGAATTCAAGCGCGAGCGGGTGGGCGACATGCCAACCGAGCTGGTACCGCATTTCTTCCGCTCGCTGTGCGATGCCAGTGGCCTGAACCTCAACCTGCAGGTGCGCGGCGACAACGATCACCACAAAGTGGAGGCCTGCTTCAAGGCCCTGGCGCGCGCGTTGCGCCCGGCACTGGCCCGCCAGGGTACGGCGTTGCCGAGCACCAAGGGGGCGTTGTGAGCGACGTCGCGCTGATCGATGCCGGCGGCGCCAACCTGGGCTCGGTGCGCTATGCGCTCGAGCGCCTGGGGGCGACGGTACGGCTGGTGCGTGATGCGGACGGCCTGGTCGGCGCGCAGCGGGTGATTCTGCCGGGCGTGGGTGCCGCAGGCCCGGGCATGCAGCGCCTGCATGCGCAGGGGCTGGTGGAGCCGTTGCAGCGACTGGAGGTGCCGCTGATGGGCATCTGCCTGGGCATGCAGCTGCTGTTCGAGCGTTCCGAGGAAGCGGGCGTGGAGACACTGGGGCTGATTCCCGGGGTAGTGCGCAAGCTGGTGCCAGCCTGCGGCATCCGCGTGCCGCACATGGGCTGGAACCGCCTGCTGCCGCTGCGCGAATCGCTGCTGCTGCAGGGCGTACCGGAGCGCGCCAGCGCCTACTTCGTGCACAGCTATGCCGCGCCACTCAACACCCACACCGTCGCCGCCTGCGACCACGGGGGCCTGTTCACGGCCGTGGTGGAGCAGGGGCGCTATTACGGCGCGCAGTTCCATCCCGAGCGCTCGGGCGAAACCGGTTCACTGATGCTGCGCAACTTCCTCGAGGGCACTGCTGCATGAGCTTCATCGTCTACCCAGCGCTGGACATCCGTGATGGCCGCGTGGTGCGGCTGCGCCAGGGCGACTACGCGCAGGAGACCTCGTATGGCGATGATCCATTGCCGCGCGCGCAGGCCTTCGCCGCGCAGGGCGCGCAGTGGATGCACCTGGTTGACCTGGATGCGGCGCGTGCCGGTGGCTACACCCTGGCAGCGTTGCTGGCGGCGATCCGCGCGCAGACGACGCTGCAGGTGCAGACCGGCGGTGGCGTGCGTGGCCGCGACGACGTGGCACGCATTCTTGATGCCGGCGCCGGTCGCGTGGTGGTCGGTTCGCTGGCGGTGCGCCGCCCCGATGAGGTGGTCGGATGGCTCGATGAGTTCGGCGCCGAACGCATCACCATTGCGCTGGACGCGCGGCAGGATGCACAGGGCCAGTGGCAGCTGCCGGTGCACGGCTGGACCGAGAACGCGGGGGTGACCCTGGATGACCTGGCCCTGCGCTACGCGCGTGCCGGCATGCGCCACCTGCTGTGCACCGATATCGCCCGCGACGGCATGCTGGCCGGGCCGAACATCGGTCTGTACGCGCACCTCTCGGCGCTATTGCCGGGCGTGGCCGTGCAGGCGTCAGGCGGCATCCGTGACGTAGCCGATGTCGGCGAGGCGCGTGATGCCGGCTGCGGCGGCGCCATCCTCGGCAAGGCCTTGCTGGAGCAGCGCATGAACCTGGCGGAGGCGCTGGCATGTTGAGCCGCCGCATCATTCCCTGCCTGGATGTGCGCGATGGGCGCGTGGTCAAGGGCGTGCGCTTCCGCGACCACGTCGACATGGGCGACATCGCCGAGCTGGCGCAGCGCTACCGCGACCAGGGCGCCGACGAGCTGGTGTTCTATGACATCGGCGCCAGTCCCGAGGCGCGTTCGGTGGACGTGGCCTGGATCGAGCGCATCGCGCGCCTGATCGACATCCCGTTCTGCGTGGCCGGTGGCATCGACAGCGTGGAAACCGCGCGCCTCGTGCTGTTTGCCGGCGCCGACAAGGTGTCGATCAACTCGCCGGCGCTGGGCCGACCGCAGCTGATCACCGAGCTGGCGGACGAGTTCGGCGTGCAGTGCGTAGTGGTTGGTGTCGACTCGGTACGCGAAGCTGACGGCCAGTGGCGGGTGCGCCGTTTCAGCGGCGACCCGGACAAGACCCAGGCGGTGCCGGTGCGCACCCTGGACTGGATCGTGGAGGCGCAGCAGCGAGGGGCCGGCGAAATCGTGCTGAACTGCATGGACAGCGATGGCGTGCGCCGTGGCTACGATATCGCGCAGCTGCAGCAGGCACGGGCCCTGTGCCAGGTGCCGCTGATCGCCTCCGGGGGTGCCGGTGCGATGGAGCATTTCGCCGAGGCCTTCGACCAGGCCGACGTCGACGGCGCTTTGGCTGCCAGTGTGTTCCACAGCGGCGCCATCGCCATTCCGGAATTGAAGCGCTACCTGCGCGGACAGCAGATCGAGGTGCGGGATGTCTATTGAAGTAAGGCCGTCAACGGACGCCTTGCAGGCGCTGGACTGGCGCAAGGGCGAGGGCCTGCTGCCGGCGGTGGTGCAGGATGCCGATACCCTGCAGGTACTGATGCTGGGCTATGTGAGCGCCGAATCGCTGGCGGCCACGCTGGCGATCGGTCACATGACCTTTTTCAGCCGCAGCAAGCAGCGCTTGTGGACCAAGGGCGAGCAGTCCGGCAACGTGCTGGTGGTGCAGTCGATCCGTGTCGACTGCGACGCCGATACGCTGCTGGTGATGGCACGTCCGGCGGGACCGACCTGCCATACCGGTGCCGAAAGCTGTTTCGACCAGGCGCCGAAGGACTTCCTGGGCGGGCTGGGCCAGCTGGTGGCGATGCGCGAGGCGCAGCGCCCGCCGGGCAGCTACACGACCAGCCTGTTCGAGGGCGGCATCCGCCGTATCGCACAGAAGGTGGGCGAGGAGGGCGTGGAAACCGCACTGGCGGCGGTGGCGCAGGATGATGAGGCGTTGTTGGGCGAGGCCTCGGATCTGCTGTATCACCTGCTGGTACTGCTGCGCGCGCGCGGGCTGTCGCTGGACGATGCGCGGGCGGTGCTGGAAAAGCGCCATCGTTGAGGAAGGCGTGCGGACCAACGGTCCGCACCCACCTCTGCAATGCAGCCGAGCATGGCTCGGCTCTACAATAGGGGGTCTTCTTCTTTCCCGGACCGTCCCATGAAACTGCCTGCCGCCTGGCTGTGCTGCCTGTTGCTGACTTCGCCGGCCTGGGCCGCGGATACCGTGGTCAGCGGCAAGGTCTATCTGGAGCGCGACGGCAAGCCGGGCCGGGGCGCGACCGATCCGGGCCTGGCCGGGGTGCAGGTCTCCAACGGCGAGACCATCGTCAAGACCGCCGCCGACGGCAGCTACAGCCTGCCGGTGCGCGATGGCCAGACCGTGTTCGTGATCAAGCCCGATGCCTACGCCTTCCCGAAGGCGGCCGACGGCCTGCCGTCGTTCTGGCGGCACTATCGCCCGAACGGTTCGCCGGCGCTGAAGTACGGCGGCATCGCCGCCACCAGTGACGTCACCCGCAACTGGGATTTCGCCCTGCAGGCGGACCGCCATGACAGCCGCCGTGGCTTCCAGATGCTGGTGTTCACCGATTCGCAGACTGCCAGCCTGAAGGACATCGGCTACTACCAGCAGTCGATCGTGGCGCCGCTGGTCGGCCAGACCAAGGCGCGCATGGGCACCACGCTGGGCGACATCGTCAACGACGACCTGGCCCTGTACCCGGCGATCAACAAGGTCACCACGTCGCTGGGCGTGCCGTGGTTCCATGTGCCGGGCAACCACGATCTCGACTTCGATGCGGCCAGCGACGCGCATTCGCTGGACAGCTGGCGCAACGTCTATGGCCCGGACACCTATGCGGTGGAAGAGGGCGGCGCCAGTTTCGTGTTCCTCGACGACGTGGTGTATGACCCCAAGGCCAAGCCGAAGTACGTCGGCGGCCTGCGCGAAGACCAGTTCACGTTCCTTGCCAGCTACCTGAAGGGCCTGCACAAGGACCGCCTACTGGTGCTGGGCATGCACATCCCGCTATTCGACGCTGCGCCGGGGCGCGAGACGTTCCGTCACGCCGACCGCCAGCGCCTGTTCGACCTGCTCAAGGACTTCCGCAACGTGCTGGTGCTGAGCGGCCACAGCCACACCCAGCAACACGTCTACCACGGCAGGGCCGAGGGCTGGAACGGCGACAAGCCGCTGCACGAATACAACGTCGGTGCCAATTGCGGTGCGTTCTGGTCGGGGGTGAAGAATGCCGCCGGGGTACCGGACAGCACCATGAGCGATGGCACGCCGAAGGGCTACGCGCTGCTCGACGTCGCTGGCAACGGCAGCTATCGCCTGCAGTACCGCGTGGCCGGCAAGCCGGCCAGCGAGCAGATCGGCCTGCATGCACCGAAGGTATTGCGGCAGGGCGCCTACCCGGCGTGGGGCATCTACGCCAACGTCTACATGGGCGAGGATGCCAGCGTGGTCGAGTACCGCGTCGATGGTGGCGCCTGGCAGCCGATGAAACAGGTCAGCCAGCCCGATCCGCGGCTGATGGTGGAGAACGTTGCCGACGACCTGGCCGTCACGCTGCGTGGCTATGACCGCTCGCCGGAGGCCACCGCGTCGCCGCACCTGTGGCGTGGCGCGCTGCCGACCGACCTGGCCGTGGGCAGCCACAAGGTCGAGGTGCGTTCCACCCAGCCCGACGGTGCGGTGTTCACCGCCACCACCAGCTACAGCCTGCAGACTGCCCAGCCCTGACCCGCGGCAGTGCCGCTCCAGCGAAAGGAACCCGCATGGATATCCGTTTCATGGCCGGCACTACGCCGGTCACCCTCAGCCGCCATTGGTTCACCGGCGCGATGCTGCTGCAGAGCGCCACGGAGAAGGTCTGGGTGCAGCATCCGTGGCACCCGGGCACGCATTTCTCGTTCTCGCTGGTACAGTCGTGGCTGCGCCACATCGCCGGCCATGAAGTGCTGGTCGAACGTACCCGGCCGCTGCTGTTCGCCGGTTTCCGCCCGCAGCGCCTGCGCGTGCTGGTGGATGGTGTGCAGGTGGCCGAGCAGGAAGGCATGTAGGCCAACCTGAACCGTCGGCGCGCTAGGCAAAGCCGCCCCGATGCCTGAGAATCGGGGCGATTCAATCGATCCAAGCAGGCCCGCGTGACCATCGCAGCAGCGTCCCCGGTTTCCACCGACTCCGCCCGCGGCGGTCTTCCGCGCAGCCTGGTTGTCGCCGATGTCGGCGGCACCTTTGCCCGTCTGGCACTGGCAGAGACGCTGGCCGGGCAGCCGCCGCGCCTGGGCAGCCATCGCACCTATGCCTGCGCCGAGTATCCAAGCCTGGCTGCGATCCTGGCTGATTTCACTTCGGGCGTTGGCCAGCCGGTGAAGACCGCAGTGGTGGCCATTGCCGGCCTGCTCGATGGCGATGTGCTGATCAACTCCAACCTGCCGTGGACGGTGTCGCTGTCGGCCACCCGCGTGCAGTCCGGGCTGCACGAACTGCAGTTGATCAATGATTTCGAAGCCGTGGCGCTGGCCATTCCCTACCTGCAGCCGGAAACCCTGGTGCCGCTGAACGGCGACGCCGATCCGGCGCAGGCGTTCCCGGCACTGGTACTGGGCGCCGGCACCGGACTCGGTGCCGCGCTGCGCTTTGCCGATGGCGAACGCCCGGTGCTGGCCAGCGAGATCGGCCATGCCGCGCTCGGCGCGGGCAACGCGCTGGAGCTGCAGGTGCTGGGCAAACTGCTGCAGCGCTGGCCGCACGTGGACAACGAACGCGTGTTGTCCGGCAGTGGCCTGATGAACCTGTATCCGTGCCTGTGCGAACTGCGCGGCGCCACTCCGGTGTGGACCAGCACCGAGGCGCTGATCGGCGCCGCCCGCAGTGGCGAGGATGCGTTGGCGGTGGAGACCCTGCAGGTGTTCTGTGCCTGGTTGGGCAGCCTGGCCGGCGACGCGGCGATCGCCGTCGGCGCGCGCTCGGTGTACCTGGCCGGTGGCATTTCCGCGCATGTGCAGGATTTCCTGGCCGATGGCCGCTTCCGCGCGCGCTTCCTCAACAAGGGCGTGCTGAGCGAGGTGCTGCGCCAGGTGCCGGTATGGCGCGTGGAGCACGGCCAGCTGGGCGTGCTCGGTGCAGCGGTCTGGCACGCCGCACGGCAGCCCACGCACGACTGATCGGCAGGGCCGGCATCGGGCTGGTCGTGCATTGCAGACTGGGAGGGGAATATGGTGGATCGCAGGCAGTTCCTGCAGGCCGGTGCGCTGGCCGCAGGCATGGCGGCATTGCCGGGCGTGCAGGCGCGTACGCAGGGTGGGGCCAAGGTGGTTTCCACCTGGGACTTCGGCGTGCCGGCCAACCAGGCCGCATGGAAAGTGCTGGCCCAGGGGGGCAGCGCGCTGGATGCCGTTGAGGCGGGCGCACGCTGGGCCGAGAGCGAGCTGTGCAACCCCACCGTCGGCCATTGCGGCAATCCGGATCGCGACGGCGTGCTGAGCCTGGACGCCAGCATCATGGACGGTGATGGCCGCTGCGGTGCGGTGGCCGCGCTGGTGGACATCCTGCATCCGGTGTCGGTGGCGCGCAAAGTGATGGAGAACAGCCCGCACGTGCTGCTGGTGGGCGACGGCGCGCAGCAGTTCGCGGTGCAGCAGGGTTTCGAGCGCAGACATCTGCTGACGCCGCAGGCCGAAGCCGCCTGGCGCGAATGGCTGAAGACCGAGAAGTACCAGCCACAGATCAATGCCGAGCGGCGGGGCATCCCCGGCAACAGCGATAACCACGACACCATCGGCATGCTCGCGCTGGATGCCAAGGGCCACCTGGCCGGTGCCTGCACCACCAGTGGCATGGCCTGGAAGCTGCACGGCCGGGTCGGCGACAGCCCGATCATCGGTGCCGGCCTGTACGTCGACAACGAGGTCGGCGCCGCCACCGCGTCGGGCGTGGGCGAGGAAATGATCCGCAACGCCGCTTCTTTCCTGGTGGTCGAGCTGATGCGGCAGGGGCGCTCGCCGGCGCAGGCCTGCCGCGAAGCCATCGACCGCGTGGTGCGCAGGCGCCCCGAAGCGAGCAGAACGCTGCAGGTCTGCTTCCTGGCGATGAACAAGCAGGGCGAGGTGGGTGCCTATGCACTGCACCGCGGCTTCGTCTACGCGGTGTGCGATGCGCAGCGCCAGGATGACCTGCGCGATTCGCCATCGATCTACACGAGTACCCAGGCATGAGCACGCGGCTGAGCCTGGAGATCGCCAGCAACTCGCTGGCTTCGGCGTTGGCCGCCCAGGCCGGCGGCGCAGACCGCATCGAGCTGTTCGACAACCTGGCCGAGGGCGGCACCACGCCGTCGTTCGCCAGCATCGCGATTGCCCGCGAACGCCTGTCGATTCCATTGTTCGTGCTGGTGCGGCCACGCCCGGGCGACTTCCATTACGACGCGCTGGAAACCGAACTGATGCTGCGTGACATCGCGCAGTGCCGTGCGCTCGGCTGCGATGGTGTGGTGATCGGTGCGCTGGACGTGCAGGGTGGCATCGATCTGGCGCTGTGCCGTGAACTGGTGCAGGCTGCCGGGCCGTTGCAGGTGACCTTCCACCGTGCCTTCGACGCCGCCCGTGATCTGCCGGCGGCGCTGGAACAGGTGATCGGGCTGGGCTGCCAGCGGGTGCTGACCTCAGGTGGCCAGGTCAGCGCCGAAGCCGGTGCCGAGGTGCTGGCGGGCCTGGTCACGCAGGCCGCTGGCCGTATCACGGTGATGGCCGGCGCGGGGCTGGCCCCGGGCAACATCGCGGGCGTCGCGCGACGCAGCGGCTGTACCGAACTGCATGCTTCAGCCAAGGGCCTGCGACGCTCGGCCATGCAGTTCCATAATCCGGCGCTGCGCGGCCTGGACCCGGACTGGAGCCAGACCGCCACCGCGACCGTGGCGGCACTACGGCAAGCGCTGGACGGCTGATCGCAAGCCCCGGGGTCGGATCCCTTCGCAGCAGGGCTCTGACCCCACCCGGATACGCACGCGTTGCCGAAAAGTGACGCCATTGACGCGTGCGGATGGCCAGGCCGTCCGCCAAACAGCGGAATGCAGGGGCATCCGTACTTTGGGATGGACGATCTGCTCGGGAGTGCCGACAGTGGGCCCAACTCCTGGTGGCAACGATTCTCCTTCTGCATGCCTCGACTGCTCTTGCTGGTTCTGTGTTTGCTGCCCGCCGCCGCAACAGCTGCGGAAGAGGGGCAGTCACCCGTATTGATCTGGAGGGCGGCCGGTCCCGAGGGAAGCCGCATCGACGCTGTCCAGGGCGGGGTGACGCTGACTCCCGCTGCGAAAGGTGCGTTCGTCGACACGCGCATACATTCGATTGGAAACCGGCGCTTTCGAGCGGTTTACCAGGTATTCGATTCAAACGCCGACAACCCGATGGGCCCTTGTGGCGCGGGGCGCGAGATCCAACTCTTCGTCTACGAATTGATCCCGCCCACGCCTGTCGAGCGGGGCAGGATACTGATCAGTAGTTGCCTTGAGGCGTTGTCTCTGGATAGCCAGAATTCAGGGCGACCCGGCAGTGAGTCCGACTTTTCCTCCGTGGTCTGGCAGAACAACGGGTTCACCATCACGTGGTGGGCTGGCGGGCCCGACGGAAAGGCCTCAAGCCGCTATGTGCTTCGCAATGGCCGTATTGTCCCGGCTCAATCGGGCGAGGGAAGCCGCTGAGGGCGGACAAAACCGTTCCGCGCGCGGTTGTCGCGATCGTGTCATCGATCCGTGGGCCGTTCTCTCAGCATTGTCTGACAACTATTTGATTGTCATGGCCAACGGCGGCCGGTAGTGGCAATCCGCGGCCTGTTGCTGCGTCGCCGCATGCCGGATGTGGTTCAGCTGTGCTTTAGTTTGGATCGATCCACAGGGGAGGGTGCCGTGCCGCATCGGTCCTGGACCGATCCAGGCGCCCGGATCAGCCGTAGTGCCGCGCCACCACCCGTCCGTGCGTCCACACCTTCGAAGAGCAACCACCCATGGCTCAGTCCGTCCGCAAGCGCCGTCACCTGCTGTCCCAGGCTCTGGTCCTGGCCCTGTTGCCCCTGGCGGCCAGCGCGCAGGAAAGTTCCAGTTCGTCCACCAAGGATCTCGATGCGGTCACCGTTACCGGCTCGCGCATCAAGCGCGCCAGCGTCGAAGGCCCGGCACCGGTCAACGTGATCACCGCCGCGCAGATCCAGAAGGAGGGCTTTGTCAGCGTGTACGACGCGCTGAAGACCCTCACCGAAGCAACCGGTACCGTCGAAGCGGCGTCGCAGTGGGGCTCGCATACGCCCAATGCCAGCGGCCTGAACCTGCGCGGGATGGGCCCGAACCGCTCGCTGCTGCTGGTCAACGGCCGTCGCGTGGCCGACTACCCGCTGCCCTATGGCGGTGAAACCAACTTCTCCAACTACGGCAACATCCCGGCTGCGGCGGTAGAGCGCATCGAGGTGCTGACGGGCGGTGCCTCGGCCATCTATGGCTCGGACGCGATCGCCGGCGTGGTCAACGTCATCCTGAAAACCAACTATGACGGCGACGAAGTACGCGTGCGCGGCGGTACTTCCACTGAAGGCGGCCGCGATACCTGGGACCTGTCCTGGGCCGGCGGCAAGACCGGCGACACCTGGAGCGTGACCTACGCGCTGCAGTACACCAAGCGCGATCCGTTGTTCGGCCGCGATCGCCCGCAGATGGACGATGCCGACGACGCGCCGTATCCCTCCTGGAACATGGAACAGCGCAAGGTCGGCTTCCGACCCACCGCCGGCCTGGCGCTGATCGATCCCACCACCGGCCAGCGCCTGGCGCCGCCGGCAGGCACCTGCGAGAAGTTCAACGGCGAGTACTACACCGCCGATCGCCTGGTCTACAACTACGCCGCCAACACCATCACCAACACCGGCCGCCTGTGCGGTATGAGCGCCGACTACGCCAACTGGCTGCTCACGGGCGGCGCCGAGAATGTATCCGGCAATTTGTATGCCACCTTCGATTTCAGCAATGACCTGCAGGCCTGGACCAACCTGGCGGTGTATCGCTCCGAGGCGATCTGGGGCACCAATCCGCCCGGCGTGTCGCTGATCGACGATGACAACGGCTACTACTGGGATGCCAACCGCAATCGCCCGATCCTCGGCGTGCGCCAGTTCACCCCGAACGAAGTGGGTGGCCTGGATACGCTGCGCAATACCAACCGCGAACTGTCCTGGGACTGGAGCGCCGGCCTGCGTGGGCGCCTCGCCGACCGCTTCGACTGGAGTGCGACGGTGGGGCGCTCGTACTACCGCGTGGAAGAACGGCAGAACGTGGTGGACAAGCAGAAGTCCTACGACTACTTCCTCGGCCCACGTCTGGGCACCACCGCCGGGGGTGAAGCGATCTATGCGTTGAACGAATCGCGCTGGTGGAATCCGCTGACGCCGGATCAGTACTGGCAGATGGGGACCGTGGCGAAGAATCGCGCCAGCTCGTGGGTCAACCAGGCCTCGGCGGACATCACCGGTGAACTGGTCCAGGGCTGGGCCGGCCCGATTTCGTTCGCCGCCGTGGCCGAAGTGGCGCAGCAGGGGTACCACCTCAGTCCTGATCCACGCGCCGGCATCGACTTCGACCTGCAGAACGTCGACCGCGGTGGCGGCGAGCGCACGCGCTACTCGGCCGGCATCGAGTTCAAGATCCCGCTGCTGGACAGCGTGATCGCCACCGCGGCGGCGCGCTATGACCGCTATGGCAGCTACAAGGCCGACGACAGCGCCGAGTCCCTGAACATCGGCAGCCAGAAGGAAACCACCTGGAACGTCGGGCTGGAATGGCGCCCGGTCGAATCGCTGCTGGTGCGAGGCTCGTATGCCACCAGTTTCCACGCGCCGGACATGCACTACCTGCTGGGCCAGCCGAGCAGTTCCGAAGTGCAGACCTATGACCGCCTGCGCTGCATCCAGAGCGGTGCTTACCTGGTCAACAACTGCGGCGTGGGCAACACCGACGTCTGGTACACGTTCGATGTGAACCGGCGCGGCACGCCGCTGCTGCGCTCGGAAACCGGTGATTCGTGGACGGTCGGCTTCGTCTGGGACGTGATGCCGAACCTGTCGGTCAGCGCCGACTACTGGGCGATCAAGCTGGAAGACATGATCGTCGACGTCGGTGCCGACGAAGTGCTGGCCAGTGAGGCCGGCTGCCTGACCGGCAAGAACATGGACGGCACGCCGTGGGCCAATCCGGCCGGCGGCGAGTACTGCGCGGGCATCCTGGCGCGCGTGAACCGTGACAGCAACGGACGCCTGGTGTCGATCGAGCGTGGCCCGTTCAACCTGGCCAGCCGCGAGGTACGCGGCATCGACCTGACCGCGCGCTACCGCCTGGAGACCGCGCAGTGGGGCAGCTTCCAGCTGGGCGTGAACTACACCAACCAGATCTCGACCAAGGAACAGCGCTACGCCGCCGACCCGAACCCGGAACGCCGCGACCGCGACCTGCGCAGCAAGCTGCGCGCAAGCCTGGCCTGGCAGCGTGGCAACTGGAACGCCAATGTCTATGCCGACCGCATCGGTTCGGTGCCGGGCGTGCGCTACCACTGGGGTACCGACCGCCTGGACAACCCCGGCGGCTGCCTGCCGTTCGCCGATGGTTACGTGCCCAGTGACAGCCCGTCGCTGAACTGCCTGGAGCCGGCGACGCGACCGGACGGTTCGCCCAATCCGAACCCGAACGCAGGCCAGCAGACCTCGCGCTACTACGGCCGGGTCGGGCCGTTCATTACCTGGAACTTCAACGTGGGCTATCAGGTGACCGAACGCGCCAAGGTCAATGTCTACGTCAACAACGCGTTCAACTCGGCCAGCTGGAACCACAAGGACCCGTACAAGCTGGACTACGACTTCGCCCCGACCCGCCTGCTCGGCGCGGTCGGCCGCGAGTTCGCACTGGAGTATGTGTTCACCTTCTGACGAGACCCACCTCCGGCGGTAGATCCACGCCATGCGTGGATATGGACACCTGGATGCCCATTCAGGAAATGCGGACAGGCTGGATTTGACCTTCCCACGATGGCAAGGTTTAGCCTGTCCGCATCCAGAAGGAATCCATGGGAATCCGATCATGAGTACACCCCGCGCCACCGCAGCCCCCGCCAGCCTGCCCACCATCAGCCTGCCCATCGAGGGCATGACCTGCGCCAGCTGCGTGGGCCGGGTCGAAGCGGCGCTGTCCAAGGTCGAGGGCGTGGGCAGCGTCTCGGTCAACCTGGCCACCGAACGTGCGGATATCCGTGCGTCCGGTCTGGTCGATCGCGCAGCGCTGATCCAGGCGGTGGAGCGGGCGGGCTACGACGTACCCGCTGCGACCCTTGAGCTGGCGGTGGAGGGCATGACCTGCGCGTCCTGCGTCGGTCGTGTCGAGCGCGCGCTGCGGGCGGTGCCCGGCGTCAGCGAAGCCAGCGTGAACCTGGCCACCGAGCGCGCCACGGTGCGTGGCGTGGCCGACGTGGGCGCGCTGGTGGCGGCCATCGACAGGGTCGGCTATGCCGCCCATGCCATCGAGGCTGGGGTTCAAGCGGATGACGAAGCGACGGAAAAGAAGGACGCCGAGCGCGCGCAACTGAAGCGCGACCTGATCGTAGCCGCCGCGCTGGCGCTGCCGGTGTTCGTGCTGGAAATGGGCTCGCACCTGATTCCCGGCATGCACGGCTGGGTGATGGCCACCCTCGGCATGCAGGCCAGCTGGTACCTGCAGTTCGTACTGACCCTGCTGGTGCTGGCCATTCCCGGCCGCCGTTTCTACCAGAAGGGTTTCCCGGCACTGCTGCGGCTTGCGCCGGACATGAACTCACTGGTGGCGGTGGGCACCGCTGCCGCATTCGGCTACTCGGTGGTGGCGACCTTCGCGCCGAGGCTGTTGCCGGCGGGCACGGTGAACGTCTACTACGAAGCCGCGGCGGTGATCGTCGCGCTGATCCTGCTCGGCCGCTTCCTTGAGGCGCGCGCCAAGGGCCGCACGTCCGAGGCGATCAAGCGCCTGGTCAACCTGCAGGCCAAGGTCGCGCATGTGATCCGTGACGGTCGCACGATCGAGATCCCGGTCAACGAGCTGCTGAGCGGCGATGTGGTGGAGGTACGTCCGGGCGAGCGCGTGCCGGTCGATGGCGAGGTGGTCGAGGGCCGCAGCTATATCGACGAGTCGATGATCAGCGGCGAGCCGATTCCGGTAGAGAAGCAGCCGGGCAGCAGCGTGGTCGGCGGCACCGTCAACCAGAAGGGGGCGCTGACCGTGCGGGCCACGGCGGTAGGCGCGCAGACCATGCTGGCGCAGATCATCCGCATGGTCGAGCAGGCGCAGGGCTCGAAGCTGCCGATCCAGGCGGTGGTCGACAAGGTCACGCTGTGGTTCGTGCCGGCGGTGATGCTGGCCGCACTGGCGACCTTTGGGGTCTGGTTGATCTTCGGCCCGTCGCCGGCGCTGAGCTTCGCGCTGGTCAATGCCGTAGCGGTACTGATCATCGCCTGCCCCTGTGCGATGGGGCTGGCCACGCCGACATCGATCATGGTCGGTACCGGTCGTGGCGCCGAGATGGGTGTGCTGTTCCGCAAGGGTGAAGCGCTGCAGTTGCTGAAGGATGCGCAGGTGGTTGCGGTGGACAAGACCGGTACGCTGACCGAAGGGCGTCCGCGATTGACCGATCTCGAGATCGCCGACGGTTTCGATCGCAGCACGGTGCTGGCAGCGGTGGCGGCAGTGGAGTCACGCTCGGAGCACCCGATTGCCCGTGCCATTGTTGATGCGGCGACCGGGCAGGGCATTGCGCTGTCGACCCTGCTCGACTTCGAATCGGTCACCGGCATGGGCGTGCGCGCCCGTGTCGATGGCGCCCGGGTCGAGGTCGGTGCTGATCGCTTCATGCGCGATCTTGGCGTGGACATCACCGCGTTCTCGACGCTGGCGGCGGACCTCGGCACGCAGGGCAAGTCGCCGCTGTTTGCCGCTGTCGACGGCCGCCTGGCCGCGATCATCGCGGTATCCGACCCGATCAAGCCGAGCACGCCGGCCGCAATCGCGGCGCTGCACCAGCTGGGCCTGAAGGTGGCGATGATCACCGGCGACAATGCCGGTACCGCGCAGGCCATCGCACGCCAGCTGGGCATTGATGAGGTGGTGGCCGAGGTGCTGCCGGAAGGCAAGGTCGAAGCGGTGCGCCGGCTCAAGGCCACGCATGGGCACGTCGCCTTCGTCGGCGACGGCATCAACGATGCACCGGCGCTGGCCGAGGCCGATGTCGGCCTGGCGATCGGTACCGGCACCGACATCGCGGTGGAGTCGGCCGATGTGGTGCTGATGTCGGGCAACCTGCAGGGCGTGCCGAATGCCATTGCGCTGTCGAAGGCAACGCTGGGCAACATCCGGCAGAACCTGTTCTGGGCCTTCGCCTACAACACCGCGCTGATCCCGGTCGCGGCAGGTGTGCTGTACCCGGTCTGGGGCGTGCTGCTGTCGCCGGTGTTCGCGGCCGGTGCCATGGCCTTGTCCAGCGTGTTCGTGCTGGGCAACGCGCTGCGCCTGCGCCGCTTCCAACCGCCGATGGCGGACGCTCCCGCCGCGAGCCATTGAAAAGGAGAGAGCCGCATGAACATCGGTGAAGCTGCCAAGGCCTCCAGTGTTTCGGCGAAGATGATCCGCTACTACGAGCAGATCGGCCTGATTCCTGCGGCCGATCGTACCGAGTCGGGCTATCGCGCGTACTCGCAGGCGGACATCCACCGCCTGCGTTTCATCCGCCGCGCCCGCGATCTCGGCTTCCAGGTGGCCGAAATCACTGACCTGCTGGGTCTGTGGAACGACACCTCGCGGCACAGCGCCGACGTCAAGCGTCTGGCCGAGCAGCACATTGCCGACCTGGAACAGCGCATCGAAAGCATGCGGCAGATGGCCGACACGCTGAAGTCGCTGATCAGCTGCTGCGCGGGTGACGAGCGCCCGGAGTGCCCGATCCTGCAGCGGCTGGGTGACGGCGATGAGTTGCCGGTGCCGGTCGATGCAGCGAAGACCGGCGCGATGCGGCGGCGCGCGCACAAGCATTGAACCCACACCTCATGCATGAAAAAGCCCGCCGGGTGCAGTTGCACCCGGCGGGCCTGGTGTTGCGGGGCAGGGCGGCAGGTCAGGGAGTACGCGGCGGGAAACCGGCATCGTTCACTGCGGCGAAGACCTGCTCCTGCGATGCGGTGGTCTGCACCTTGACCAGGCCGGTCGGCGGATCGGCGACCACGCTGGCATTCGGATCGATCTGCTGGATGGCGCGGGTCACGCTGCGTGCGCAGCCGCCGCAGGTCATGCCGTCGACATGGAATTCCATCTGTAGCTCCTTCGGTGCTCTTGGGTGTGGAGCCAGTGTGCACCTTCCAACGATGGCAGGGTCAAGCGCTGGGCTGAAGTAAAAACGGCAGCCACCTGTACCAGCGCGGCTGCCGTGGAGGAACGTCCCCGCCGGAGCGGGGTGTGGATTGCGCCGGAGCGGGCCCCGGGCAACCCGGTGTTGGCTTAGAACTTCCAGGTCAGGCCGACGTAGTACTGGCGGCCGGAGTAGGTGTTCGACAGCAGGCGGGCCTTGGTATCGTTGCCCAGATGCACACGCTGCTCGGACTTGGTGACGTTGAGTACCGACGCGGTCAGCGCCAGATCCTCGCGGATGTTGTACGCGGCATTCAGATCCAGCTGGTCGTACGGCTCGGAGTACGAGCTGAAGCCATTGTTGAGGCCACCGACCACCACGCCACGGCGGTTGTACGAGGCACGCGCCAGGAACTTCTCGTTCTCGTAGAACATGGTGAAGTTGGCCTGGTTCTTGGCACTGCCTACCAGCGGTGAAGAACCGATCTGTTCGCCGTTGATCTCCACCGACGCCAGGTTGGTGTCGTTGTAGGTGTAGTTGGCCTGGAAGCCGAGGCCGAAGTCGAGGGTGTACTGGCCGTAGATTTCCACGCCCTGCGACACGCCATCGCGGCCGTTGGCCTGGGTCTCGTACTTCTGCACGGTTACGCTCTGGCCGCCGACGTTCATCTGCTGGTCGCGCACCACCGGCACGGTGAAGTTCTTGACGTCCTTGCGGAACACGCCGATACCGGCCACGGCGCCGGGCTTGAAGTACCACTCCAGGCTCAGGTCGTACTGGGTCGCCTTGAACGGTTCCAGTTCCTTGTTGCTGCCCGAACCATACCAGCCCGGGTTGACGGCGCCGCCAGCAACGCGACGATCATTGCTGTACTCATCCGAGTAGTAGCTCAGGCCGCCCGGATAGGCGATGTTGGTGTAGCTGGGGCGGGCGATGACCTTCGACGCTGCACCGCGCAGCACCAGCGAATCGGTGATGTCCCAGGCGATGTTGAAGCTCGGCAGGAAGTCGGTATAGGTCTTGTCCAGGGATGCCAGCTCGTAGGTCTTCACCCGGGCCATGCTGTCGGGCAGGCGCACGAAGCCGCTTTCGCAACCATAGCCAGCGTTCGAGCCGAGCAGCGCGGCCGCTGAGGGATCGGTGCACGCCAGCGGCGAACCGGCCGCGTTGTCAGCGAAATAGTCGTTGAAGCGCTCGACCGAATCGCTGGAGGCGGCATGCTGCTTGGTCCGTGCGACGCGCACGCCGATGTTGCCGCGCAGGCGCTCGGTGCGGAAGTTCGCCTGGAAGTAGCCCGAGTACACTTTTTCCTGCACGTCGTAGACGAAGTCGTCCTCGGTGCGGTTCTGCACGCCGCCGTAGCGGTTGTTCAGATAATCGATGTAGGCCGGGTAGTTGATGCCCGGGAACACATTGGCATTGAACGCACCGGCGATATTGCCCATCGGCTGCGACAGGAAGAAGCCCGGCTGTGCGATGCCCGCGGTGGAATCACAACCGGCCTGGTAGCGCTTGCTGTAGTCGCTCGGGTCCGCGCCTTGGCAGACCCAGTAGGTGTTGCCAGTGTTGCGATGGACCTTGCCGTCGCTGTACTTGGCCCCGAACTGGATTGAATCCAGCCAACCGGCTTCGAACAGCTTGGTGACATCGGCCTGGAAGTGGTTCTGCTTGACCTCGGTGCGCTTCCACGACGAGTCGGTGGAGCCGGTGTCCACTTCGGCAATGCCGGCCATCAGCTGTTGCTGCAGGTCGGGCGAGAAGTTCACCGACGGCGTGCCGGCCAGGTCCCAGGAGGTGGCGGTGTTGCCTGCCTGCCACTGGCCATCGACCTGGCGGCGCGGTTTGGCCGACATGCGGAAGTTCATCGACGGGCCGCCTTCCGACCAGGTCCGGCCACCGGCAAAGCTGGCCTTCCACAGCGGGCTGATGTCCCAATCGATGGTCAGGTCGGCGGTCTGCGACAGCGCCTTTTCCTTGCTGTAGGTGCCGGTCAGCTGCGGGGTGGGGATGGTGCAGTCATCCGGACCCCAGCCACCCGGTGGCAGACCGGCGGCCTTTGCCTGGTCTTCGCTGCAGATGTAGTTGCGGCCCGGCTGCATCTGGTACTGAGCGCCGGTCACGATGGTGCCACTCGGGTCCATGGTGAAGCCGTTGAGCATGCGGCCACCTTCCCAGTTGCCGTCGCCGGCCACGCGAGCCAGGTTCCATTCCGGAACCTTCAGCATGTTCTGGGTGTAGTCACCCTGCAGCTCGAACCGGAAGTAGTTGGCCGTCATCGTGACATTGTCGAGCGGCTTGAACTGGAACGTCAGCTGCCCGCCGGTACGCTCGCGGCGCTCATCACGCACGGCGAAGTTGACCGAGGTCGGCATGAAGAAGCCGGAGTAATGGCCGCCGTTCTGGTTGTAGATGCCCGAGCGGCCCCAGAACTGCGAGGCGTCCGGCAGCGCGTTGCCATGGACGTCCACGGCCGGATTGCGGGTGCGGCCGGGAGCGTTCCAGACATAGTCATGGATGACGGCGCCGTTGGCGTCCACACGGTCGCTGTACCACTGCCAGTCTTCAGTGCTGACTTCCATGCTGCGGTTGGTGCGGACCTGCTTGGTCGCACCGATCAGCAGGCCGAAACGCTCATCCTCGCTGTGCCAGGAGTACATCGCCGACGCCTGCGGGTCGACACCGCTGCTGGTGTCGGACGAGGTGCCTTCCATCGAGGCAAAACCCGAGTTGGCCTTCATGTCCAGCGGGCGGCGGGTACGCAGGATGACGGTACCACCGATGCCGCCTTCGTCGATGCGTGCTTCCGGGGTCTTGTACAGCTCCGCCGCCGACAGCATGTTCGAGGGCAGCAGGGTGTAGTTGAACGAACGCGATGCTTCGTCGTTGGTTTCCGAGGTGGCGACGTAGTTGCCGTTCAACTGGGTCAGGGTCAGATCCGAGGCGAGGCCACGCACGCTGACGTTCTTACCTTCACCGCCGCTGCGGGTGATGATCACGCCGGGCACGCGCTGTAGTGCGTCGGCGACGTTCTTGTCGGGGAACTTGCCGACGTCCTCGGCGGTGATCACTTCGACCACGGCGTTGGCGTCGCGTTTCTGTTCGAGGCTCTTCTCGATGGCGTAGCGGTAGCCGGTGACCTGGACGCTGTCCAGATTGGTGGCGTCCTGCGAGCCGGTGGAAGCGGCCTGCTGCGCGGCGGCGCCGGCCGGAACGACGGCGGCGGCCAGGGCCAGCGCGATGGCCAGTGACAATGCGTCCTGGCCGTGCGTGCGTGTTGAATGCTTCATTCCCATCTCTCCCTCTCTCCTGGATTGATCCGGTGACGTGGCACGGACAACTTGAATCGATCTAATTTGAAGTGACATTGTCGCTATCGCCATGCAGTGGCAGTAGCACCGTGCGCATGGCCTGGTACGTCCTGTGACTGCTTCCCCAACTCCCGGCCATCGCAATGTCGTCTTGGATCGATCTAAGCGATGGGCGGGCGTTTTTTAGCATGGGTCGCCCGCGGGCGCATGCTGCTGCGCAATATGGTACTGGCGTGGCGAAGGGATGACGGTTTGCTGAAAACAGTGGAAACGTTTTCGTGCGCAGGGGAGGGTGGGTCGGCAGGGCTGCGCCCTGCACCTGCTATGAGCCAGG